>SCTV01000021.1 GCA_004298345.1 Patescibacteria group bacterium | reverse complement strand
AGCGTATGTTACCACCGGCCTAGGTATAGGAAAAGTAAACACTACGGCGAATACGGTGGATGTCGCGAATACCGGCGCATATAAATTCAACGGATCAAATGTGATTGTTGCTTCGACAACATTAGCCAATTATTACTTTGCCGGTGCCGGACCATCGACGCTCAACACCACTGCGACAGGTATTGCTAATTTAGGTATTGGACCAAGTGCTATTGGTAATATTGCCGGTGGAGCAACTCAAAATGTCGCCATCGGTAATGGTTCTCAAGTTTCGAATATTGCAGGTAGCTACAATACTTCGCTGGGCGCAAGCTCCCTCTATTTTAATGGGTACGGAGATGGCAATGTCGCTATCGGTAATCAGGCACTGTATCAAGCGTCGTCATCAAATAACGTCGGTGTTGGATATTATGTAATGGCGGGCGCGGTTACTACCGGTTCAGGAAACGTCGGTGTCGGTTCCGGTACGCTTACTAATAACACTTCGGGTTCAAGAAACGTAGCGGTCGGTGGTGATGGGACGTCTGCAGCTGCTTTGGGTAACAACACTACCGGCGCGAACAATGTCGGTATTGGCTACAGCGCGGGTATCACTAACACCACCGGATCAAGCAATGTTTTTATTGGTGTTTCTTCAAACGCTGGTTCAGCCGCATTGAACAACGCAACAGCGATCGGTACATCGGCCACCGTCGGATGTTCAAATTGTCTGGTGTTAGGTCAGACTAACGCGAGCGTTGGTATTGGAACCACCACTCCATATGCCAAACTCTCTGTGTCTGGCTCCGCTACCGATGCCATTACCTTTGCGCTAAAGCCGACTGGTTCGCAAACCGCCAACATCTTGGATATTTATAGCAACGACGCAACTCCTGTTTTAAACTCGGTTATTACCGCCGGAGGAAATTGGGGCATCGGCACTACTTCACCGTATGCAGCCCTAGCAGTAGTAGGCGAAGGTGTATTTAGAAATCTCACCGCTACTTCAACCACAGCTACCTCTACATTCTCTGGCGGTTTTGGTATCGGTACGACTTCTCCAAATGTAAAATTTGCGGTGGATGGGCAGACGGCATATACAGTAGCGGCACCCACAAATCCTGCCGGTACCCATATAAATGACGAGGCCGGTTCATACTCGGTATTAGGCACAACTCACACTGTTCATATTTATTCATATAAAATTGTAAATGGCACAACTATATACTCTCCAACGTACGCTACCGCTACATATAGTGAGGCGGGTGCTGGTCCTACCACTTATAATGTTTCTTGGTCGTGGACAGCTGCTTCCGGAGCGACAGGATATCGTCTTTTGAAAGATGATACTCAGACAGGATACACATTCAACTATTACGCAGACACCACTTCGACATCTTTTACCGATACTACAAGCTCATGGACAGCAGGATACAAGGTCGGTCCGACGGTTTGGGCAGATAATACCGCCCATGTTGGAAGGGGTAACTTGATCGTCAGCCAGGGTGCTCTCGGCGTGGGTACCAGCACTCTCTGGACCACGCTGGGTGTTGAGGGGTCAGTTGCTCTATCTGGACTTACTCGTGCCGTGACTACGGAGAGTTCACTTTGTATTGATTCTGTCACCAAAGAAGTGTTTGAAGGAGACGCCAATTCCTGTGCTCCATCATCGAAAGTATTCAAGCATGCGATTACCGGTCTGACCCTTTCTGGAGTGAATGCCATCCGTTCTCTTGAACCGGTGTCGTTTATTTACAATGCCGACAATACCAATACCGTCCGCTGGGGCTTTATTGCAGAAAACGCGGCGGCTGTTTCTCCATCACTCGCGGCGTTTGATGAAAATGGCAAGGTACGAACGATCAACTCTACTGCCATTCTTTCTCTTGCGGTCAAAGCGATAAAAGAACTCGCCACAACCACGGCATTCATTTCCAACAGCTATGCTTCCACGACCGCTCTCATGACAGTAGATGTAAACGGCAATATTGGTATCGGTACGAGTACTCCAGATTACAAACTCCAAGTACTCGGCGATGTGGCCGCAACTTCATTCGTCAATATTTCTACCCGTACTGCAAAGAAAGACATCAGCTATCTTTCTGATGAAGAGGAGGCGGGTATCCTGACCAAGATCAAGGACATCAATGTCGCAACCTATCATTACAATAGTGAAAATCCAAACAATCCTCTCAGACTAGGACTGATTGCTGAAGAGGCTCCTACCGAAGTCCTTGCTGTTGGTGGCAAGGGTGTTGATGTATACAAGTTTTCAACCTTCTTGCTTGCGGGTATCCAAGTACAGCAAAAGAAACTCGAGGCGCTGGAGGCGCGAGTTGCCACACTCGAAACGAGCGGTGGTACATCAGCAAACAACGGTTCGATCTTGAGTTACCTCGCTTCGTTTGGCGTTGAAATTACACATGATTTGCTAAAGCTCAAGACGCTCGTTGTCGATGCTATTACTACAAAGAATGTGACGATCAAAGCCGATGATGTAAGTAAGACCGGTATCACGATCTACGACCGAGTGACTGGCCAGCCGGTTTGTATGTATGTTGCAAATGGAGTGATGTCTACCGAAGCCGGTGAGTGTGCAACACCTTCGGTCAGTTCAACACCAGTGGCACCTGCTCCTACCTCATCTAGTTCAAGTACCGCTTCCACCGACACGACCACAGCTCCAGCCGGAGGAGAGACGACCCCAGCTTCTTCTGAAGCGTCTACTCCTGTGAGTTCACCAACTACGGAAAGTACGACACCAGCAGAAACAACTACCGCCACTACAAATACTACAGAGACGACTCCTCCTGAGCCGACAACTACCTCGTTAGAATCTGCGCCTGCGCCAGTAGAGTCAGCTTCTACACCAGAACCAGCTCCCGCACCGGCCGAGACTACCACTACCGAGTCTGCTCAGTAGTCTATATATAGTATAGAGGAGGGTATTTTGGATAGATTTTATGATGAAATGGTATTCGGACTTGCTTTTTTACTTGAGGGGTAGTAGACTACAGAGCACTGTTTGTTATAGAAAATATGCCAACAATCAATCAACTCATCAAAAGAAATCGCACAAAGACCTCTCGCAAGCCGAGATCAGTAGCTTTGATGCGAAGTTTTAATACCATTAAAAACCGACCACACTTCTTTACCTCTCCATTTAAACGAGGGGTGTGTATCAAGGTGACTACCAAGACTCCAAAGAAGCCAAACTCAGCGATCCGAAAGATTGCCCGAGTTCGACTTACTAATGGTATGGAAGTTACTGCGTATATTCCAGGTATTGGTCACGCATTGCAAGAGCACTCTGTAGTGCTTCTCCGAGGCGGAAAGACAAAGGACGTCGGTCTACGATACAAAGTAGTCCGAGGAAAGCTCGACTCAACCGGTGTAGAAACCCGTCGAAAGGGCCGAAGTCAGTACGGTATGAAGAGACCAAAGGCTCCAAAGGCATAACCTAATCCCGAATTCAATTTTCAATTTTGACTTTTAAATTTACTTAAATACATGCGAAGAAAAATAAACAACAAAAGAATAATTCCAGCTGATCCGGTCTACAACTCGGAAAAGGTGACTAAGCTTATGAACTACCTTATGGAACGAGGCAAGAAAAACACCGCTCGCACTGCGGTCTACGGCTGTCTAGAAGTTATCAAAGAAAAAACCAAAGTAACAAACCCTCTCGAGATTCTTGACACTGCACTCAAAAATACTGCTCCTCAGATGGAAGTACGCTCACGACGAGTGGGAGGTGCCAACTACCAGGTTCCCGTAGAAGTCAGACCAGAACGACGCAATGCACTTTCTATGAAGTGGATTATCGAAGCTGCACGCTCAAAGAAGGGAGTTCCAATACATATCAAGCTCGCTGATGAAATCATCGCGGCTTCAAAGAATGAAGGAGAAGCAGTACGAAAGAGAGAGAATACTCATAAGATGGCGGATGCCAACAAAGCCTTCGCTCATTTCGCCTGGTAGTCGCCAAGGTCTTTTTCTCACACTTCTTCGTTATGGGTTCCGCCCGTTCCCGCGAAGTACTATTCGTACATCTTGGTCACGGTACTCGCCCATGCCTCGAATTGTGAGGAAAATCCTCTTGGCTTGTCGCTCTATCCAACAAAAAAACCGCCCTTGGCGGTTTTTTTGTCTGGAGTTCTTCACCCCAGGAAATTTTCAGTAGAAAATTTCCTGCGTCACTACGGAGCAATATCATAAAAAAAGAGACGTTCACATCGGTAGAAGGTGTGCCGTCCACAGGTGCCTGTCTATAGACCGACAGGCTTCCTGTGGACGGCACAAGCAGGGTGCTGAGACTTGAGTATTTCTTACCAAAGAAATACTCGTCCTTTTTACCACTGTGTTACCGTGGGCATAGTATTCCCCTAGAAAAGAGACTTCGGAAGCGGGTAGCTGAGACTTGAGAGATTTCTTACCAAAGAAATACTCGTGCTCTTTTCTAGGGAAATACGTAGCTATTGACTATTTTTCTCCTTTTGCTATGATGGTACGCACTGGCTCATTGAGCTTGTTTTCTTTCATAATGACTCGTTCACTCAAAAAAGGCCCATACGTAGACGAAAAACTGCTCAAGAAAATAGCAGGAAAAAAACCGATTGAAACCGGGGTTATTAAGACGTGGGCACGACGAAGTCAGATCTCTCCAGAAATGGTTGGTTTTGCTTTTGGCGTACACAACGGCAAACAGCATCTCGAGGTACTCGTGACCGAAGAAATGGTCGGTCATCGACTTGGTGAATTTTCACACACAAAGAAATTCTTCCGACACGGAGGTAAAATGCAGAAAGAGCTCGAACTCAAGAAAAAGGAGGCCGAAATCACCGCAGCTAAATCTGCTAAAGCTGAAACCCCGGCTAAAAAATAATATATTCCCATGGTCACCGCACTACTCAACAACTATCGTCAGTCTCCTCGGAAAGTCCGCCTTGTGGCGACCCTGCTTTCAGGTAAATCAGTCAGCGACGCACTCGTGGCTCTTCAGTTTGTAAACAAACGAGCGTCTGGTCCTATTGCCACCCTTATCAATTCTGCAGTAGCAAATGCAAAAAATAATTTCAGTCTCGACAAAGAAAACCTTTTTATAAAAGAACTTCGAGTGGATGCTGGTCCTGTGCTCAAGCGCCGAATGCCTCGAGCTCGTGGCCGAGCTTTCCCTATCCACAAGCGTACTAGCCATGTTCGACTCGTGCTTGCGGAGAAGATCGGGGGAGGTAATAAAACTACGAAGGCTCTTAAAGCTCCTGCAAAAAAGGCTGTAAAAACCACACCTGTTGCCAAAACAGCAAAAGCTCCAAAAGCCGAAGCTAAAAAATAACCATCATGTCACACTCAGTACATCCATACGCACATAGACTAGGTATTATTAGAGATTGGAAATCTCGATGGTTTGGTGTGAAGACCCAATATAAAAATTTCCTTCTCTGCGATATTACCATCCGAGAATTTTTGGAGAAAAAGCTCCGCGGTTACTATGTCGCTGGTATTGATATCGAGCGAAGCCAAAAAACTCTTAGAATTATCATCAAAACATCACGACCGGGTATGATTATTGGCCGAAGTGGCGATGGTATCGTCAAGCTTCGTGACGCGGTAGTCAAGCATCTCGCAAAACGAGGTATTCCTCAGACCCAGGAAATCAAAATGGATGTTGAGGAAATTCGAAGTCCAGAATCAAGTGCCGCTATCGTGTCATACATGATTGCCGAAGGTCTCGAAAAAAGACTCCCATTTAGACGAGTAATGAAACAGACCGTTGAAAAAGTGATGGCCAATCGTGACGTACAGGGTGTAAAGATTCGTCTTGGCGGACGTTTGGGTGGTGCTGATATGGCTCGTGTGGAAGACCTCAAAAAGGGTCGTATCCCACTCCAGACTTTCCGTGCAAACATTGATTTTCATCGAGAAAAGGCGCACATGACCTACGGTGATATTGGTATCAAGGTCTGGATTTACAAAGGCAATATTTTTGCTAAAACTAAATAATTACTCCCATGTTATTCCCTAAAAAAGTAAAATTTAGAAAGTGGCACACTGGCCGAGAGAATCCAAAAAAGGTGACTCCGGAAACTCGTGGTATTACTCTAGCTTTCGGATCATACGGTCTCAAAGCACTTGGCTATGCTCGCATGACTTCAAACCAGATCGAGGCCGCTCGAAAGGTGATGGCACGATATGCTACCAAGTCAGGTAAAGTCTGGGTACGGATCTTTCCAGACCGACCTTTTACAGTAAAGCCAGCTGAAGTAAAGATGGGTAAGGGAAAAGGAGATCCAGTAGGATTTGTTTTCCCTGTCTATGCCGGCCGAATGCTTTTTGAGATTGATGGAGTAGACGAAGCAGTGGCAAAGGAGGCTCTCCGAAAGGCGGGTACCAAGCTACCGGTAAAGACCCGTATCGTCAGTCGTGCTATTCTCGGCTAACTTGCAATAACATCAAATATATGTCAGATTTTAAGAAAATGAATGATGCAGATCTCGCAAAGACCCTCAAAGAAAAGAGGGAGGCTCTCCGCGTCTTTCGTTTCGGTGTCGCCGGAAGCAAGACTCGCAATGTCAAAGAGGCGAGTGTACTGAGGCGAGACATCGCTCGAGTGATGACTGAGATTTCAAGCAAGAAAAATAACTAACCATGAATACTACAACAACACAAAAGAATACTGAGACCGCAGGAAAGAAAAAAGTTCTTTCTGGTGTTGTGGTGTCTGACAAAATGAAAGACACTATTGTGGTGCTCGTGGAGCGATATGTCAAACACCCAAAGTACCAGAAGTTTTTGAATCTCCGAAAGAAATACAAGGTGCACGATGCGGGTAATACCAAGAAAATAGGGGACAAGGTGAGTATCGAGGAGACTCGACCAATTTCAAAAGATAAGCATTTTCGAGTGCTCTAATTTTTATATACTTTTATGATTCAACCAAGATCAATCGTACGCATCACAGATAACTCAGGCGCCAAAATCGGCCGTATTTTCAAAGTGCTTGGAAGTGCAGGCAAGCGCTGGGCATGCATCGGTGAGACTGTAGTGCTTTCAGTACAGCGCGCAGAACCTCGAAAAGCGATCAAGAAAAAAGACGTGCTTCAGGCAGTGGTAGTACGACAGACCAAGCCTTTTAGACGCTCTGATGGCTCATATATTCGTTTCGATGAAAACGCAGTGGTGATTATCGAAAAAGGCAAAAAGGATCCAGTGGCTGGACGAGTTTTCGGTCCGATTCCTCGCGAGCTTACCGAAAAGGGATATCAGAAAATCGCTTCATTAGCTCCAGAAATAGTATAACTACCATGAAGATACACAAAAATGACAATGTAGTAGTGATTGCCGGCAAGGATAAAGGCAAGACCGGAAAGGTGGTAAAAGCCATCCCAAAAGAAGACAAAATTGTTGTCGAAGGTGTTGGTATGGTCAAAAAGCACCAGCGACCAACAAAGAGTGGTCAAAAAGGTCAGGTCATCGAAAAGGCGATGCCAATCCATGTTTCCAATGTACGACTTGCCGATGTCAAAAAGCCAAAAAAGGAAAAAGCGACAAAGGTGATTAAGAAAGCATAACGCGAGTAACGAATACGATTATGAAACTAAAAACACTAAAAGAAAAAGAGCTCGGAGCATTTGAAGCACTCAAGGGAACTTTTGCATACAAAAACAAGATGCAAGCACCTCGTCTAGTCAAGGTGGCGATTTCGAGTGGTATCGGCTCAATCAAAGACAAGAAGAAACAAGAGCTTGTGGGTGACCGACTCGCAAAGATTACTGGCCAGAAAGCTGCTAAAAAAGGCTCAAAAAAGTCTATCGCGGCATTCAAGATCCGTGAAGGAGATCCAGTAGGGTATCAGATTACTCTACGTGGTCAGCGCATGTACGACTTTCTTGAAAAGCTCGTGAATGTTGCTTTGCCACGAACACGAGACTTTCGAGGTATTTCTCCAAAGGCAGTAGATGAAATGGGTAATTACACTGTCGGTATGCGAGAACACACCATTTTTCCAGAGACTTCAGACGAAGATCTAAAGGATGTGTTTGGACTTTCTGCAACTATCGTTACTACCTCAAACAACAAAAAAGAGACTCTCGCTTTTCTCGAGCTTCTCGGTTTTCCATTTAAAAAAGAAGGGGCGATAAAGTAGTAGGGAGTTAGAGTTAAAGATTCAAACCCAAAAGGCGATGTTCACCCGAAGTGAACATCGCCTTTTGGGTGCAAAATTATAGAATAGGGGTCAGTATGTTGACTTCGTTGACATTTTATCTCAAGTGAGTTATGTTTTATTTGGACTTACGGAAAGGAATACTTATGATGGCTCATCAAAGATTGCACGTGATTGCGGGGGATGTTCTGCAGGCTATGTATCCGGGGTGTGAAGCCCCCGATGCGGTCGGTGGACTGGCGATCAAGCTCTATCGGGAGTATGGCTCGACCAGCCCATTGGCCATGGCTGAAGCCCTGGTGATCGCGCTCGTGCCAGAGCTCTACAGACTGTCCGTTCTGGGGACAGTCACAGAAGGTGAGGCGGAGGAATTCGTGACGGAAATGACCAGCTTGGTCTTGGGAGCCGCAGTCGGTTTCGGATCTGCACGTCACCAAACAGCTTAACCCCAACTCAATTTCGGTTGAGTTTTTTATTTTTTGCATTTTCTCCCTAAATAAGATAGACTATGTCTCTATTGTAACTGAGGGTGTTTTGCTGTTGTCAGTGTAAAGCCCAAAGAAAATTATTAATTTATTATATGAATCGAGACTATCCACTAGAAAAAGTACGAAACTTTGGAATTATAGCCCACATTGACGCAGGAAAAACCACCACCTCAGAACGAATTCTCTACTACACCGGTGAATCACACAAAATCGGTGAAGTGCACGACGGTAACACCACTACCGACTGGATGGAACAGGAACGAGAGCGAGGTATCACTATTACCGCCGCTGCGATCACGTGTTTCTGGAACCCGACCTAC
This sequence comes from Patescibacteria group bacterium, assembly GCA_004298345.1. Classification (GTDB taxonomy): domain Bacteria; phylum Patescibacteriota; class Minisyncoccia; order Phycocordibacterales; family PALSA-1337; genus SCTV01. The sequence continues at coordinate 9,682 of SCTV01000021.1, read as the reverse complement.
ATGGGAAAGGATGTTTCGTACAAACATCGATTCAATATTATCGACACCCCGGGACACATCGACTTTACGGTAGAAGTAAAGCGATCTCTCCGAGTACTCGACGGTGCGGTAGTGGTATTTGATGGTGTAGCCGGAGTAGAACCACAGTCAGAGACCAACTGGCGCTATGCCGAAGAAGGTCATGTGCCTCGTATTTGTTTTATCAATAAACTCGACCGAACAGGCGCTTCTTTTGAGAAATCTTTCGCCTCTATTATCGACCGCCTCACTCCACATGCAGTTCGCATGCAAATCCCGATCGGTGCTGAAGAAAATTTCAAGGGTGTGGTAGATCTTTTGAAAATGAAGGCGATGTATTCTGAGGGAGACATGGGACAAATTGTCCGCGAGGATGAAATTCCTGCTGAATATCTCGAAGAGGCAAAGAAATACCGTGCACTTCTCATAGAGAAAATCGTTGAGCAGGATGATGCAGCCATGACTGCGTATCTCGATGGCAAAGAACCTTCTTTTGATGAACTAAAAAAGATTCTTCGAAAGGCAACTATCGCCAACAAGCTCGTGCCTGTTTTTACCGGTACTGCACTCAAAAACAAGGGTGTTCAGCTCGTGCTCGACGGTGTTGTAGATTATCTTCCATCTCCACTCGACATTCCACCTATCAAAGGTATTGATCCAAACACTGGTAAGGAGGTCATCCGACACGCATCTGACAGTGAACCTTTTTCTGCCCTTGCTTTCAAACTCCAAAACGACCCATTCGTCGGCCAGCTTACATTCTTCCGAGTATATTCAGGTACTATCGAGTCCGGCTCATATATTTATAATGCATCAACAGGTAATCGCGAGAGACTTGGTCGTATCGTGCGACTGCAGGCCAATGAGCGAGAAGAAGTAAAGAAAGTGTATGCGGGAGAAATCGCTGCTGCCGTAGGTATCAAAGAGGCGCGTACTTCGCACACCTTTTCTGATGAGGAGCACCCAATCATTCTCGACAAGATCGTCTTCCCAGAGCCGGTGATCTCTCTCAAAATCGAACCAAAGACCAAAGCCGATCAGGAAAAGATGGGTTTTGCTCTCAAGCGACTTTCTGATGAAGATCCTACTTTTAGAATCAAGTCTGATGCTGAAACGGGCGAGACGGTGATCATGGGTATGGGTGAGCTCCATCTTGAAATTATCGTGGATCGTATGAAGCGAGAGTTCGGTGTGGAAGCCAACGTGGGCAAGCCACAGGTAGCCTACAAAGAGACTATTACCATGGAAGCTGAAGCAGAAAACAAATACATCAAGCAGTCTGGAGGTAAAGGTCAGTATGGTCACGTCAAAATCACCATTCGTCCAATGCAACCGGTGGTAGAAGGTGAAAAGGTGGCGAAGAATGTAAAAAGATATGCTGAGTTTGAGTTTATTGATTCGACAAAGGGAGGTGTGATTCCTCAGGAGTTTATTCCTGCAGTAGAAAAGGGTGTGAAGGAGGGAATGGAGCGCGGAGTGGTCGCTGGCTACAAGCTAGTAAACATTTCTTGTGAGCTCACTTTCGGATCATACCACGATGTGGACTCGTCTGAAATCGCGTACAAGATCGCGGGCTCGATGGCGCTACAGGATGCAGCAAAGCGCGCTCGACCGGTGATCCTCGAACCGATCATGAAAGTGGAAGTGGTAGTGCCAGAGAAATTTATGGGAGACGTGGCTGGACATCTTTCTTCAAAGCGAGGTCAGATTGAAAACATGGGTGATCGAGGTATGAACAAGGTCATTACTGCAAAAGTACCTCTTTCGGAAATGTTCGGATACGTGACGACACTCCGTTCGATGTCAGAAGGTCGCGCAAGCTCTACAATGGAATTTGCTCAGTACGATATCGTGCCGCCAAACATTGAGAAGCTGATTGCGGAATCGAGGAAGTAATAGAAGCGATTTATGTCCCCGATTTATAAGGAGTGAAGCGACTATATAAATCGAGTACATTCGCTCTGGTGAGCTCAGTATGCCCGCCACCGTCGTGGCTCCTAGACACCGAGGTATCTCCCTCGGTGAAGGTCGATAGTGCGAAGCAACTATATAGATTAAGTATGTTAAAACAGCCACGGAATTTTCTATTGAAAATTCCGTGGCTGTTTGGTAATTACCCTTCGGTTTGCCTACTATATGACAGACCCTTGCTTTTTTCCACAACCTTTGCTATGATTGCCTCTGTCGCATTTTTTGGTTGTTTTTAAAAATAACCTGGTATTAACAAAGATTTATTATCATTAATTTTTTCTTAAGTTACAGAGCTTAGCCATTCTCGTGAGCTGAGCTTTGAGAATTAAGAGTAAACAAAAATATGGCAGATTTTAATCGAACAAAGCCCCATGTAAACGTAGGTACTATTGGTCACGTCGACCACGGCAAGTCTACGCTTACCGCATCTATTGTTGCTGTGCAGAGCCGAAAGGGTCTAGCTCAGCTTACTAGTTACGCAGATATCACTAAGGGTGGTACTGTGCGAGATGCGAGCAAGACTATTACCATCGCAGTTTCTCACGTTGAATACGAAAGTGAAGCTCGACACTACGCACACGTTGACTGTCCAGGTCACGCTGACTACGTAAAGAACATGATCACTGGTGCCGCTCAAATGGACGGTGCAGTACTTGTCGTATCAGCAACTGACGGTGTGATGCCACAGACTCGTGAACATATTCTCCTTGCTCGACAGGTAGGAGTACCAAAGATCGTGGTTTTCCTAAACAAGTGTGATCTCGTTCCTGACAAGGAGCTTATTGACCTTGTTGAAGAGGAAATCCGAGAGCTTTTGACCAAGAACAGTTTTGACGGTGCAAATACTCCAGTGATTCGAGGTTCTGCTCTCAAGGCACTCGAAGCGACTGGTACCGATGACGAATGGTCAAAGAAGATCACCGAGCTCGTTTCAGCACTTGATACCTTTATCCCAATTCCAGTTCGCGAGACTGACAAACCATTCCTTATGCCTATCGAAGACATCTTCTCTATTGAAGGCCGAGGAACTGTGGTTACCGGAAGAATTGAACGAGGTATCATCAAGGTAGGTGAGGAAGTTGAAATCATCGGTCTCAAAGATACTGCAAAGACTGTAGTAACCGGAGTTGAAATGTTCAACAAATCTCTAAACGAAGGTATTGCTGGAGACAACGCAGGACTTCTCATCCGAGGTATTGGAAAGGATGATGTGACCCGAGGTCAGGTCCTTGCAAAGCCAGGTACTGCAAAGCCTCACCACGATTTCGTTTCAGAAGTATACATTCTAAAGAAAGAGGAAGGTGGACGACACACACCATTCTTTACTGGATACAAGCCACAGTTTTATGTACGAACCACAGACGTGACTGGTGAGGTAACCCTTGCTCCAGGTGTTGAAATGGTTATGCCAGGAGACACCGTAACTTTCAACGTAAAGCTCGTAGCGCCTATTGCACTCGAAGAAAAGATGCGATTTGCGATTCGAGAAGGAGGCAAGACAGTAGGTGCTGGTGTGGTGACTAAGATCAACGCCTAGTCTCAATAATCTAACTTGTATGGCCGTCAAAGATACTAAAAAAACAACCAAAAAGGCGAGTGCGAAGACAGATGGAGTTGCGAAACTTCGCATTCGAGTTCGTGCATACGAATACAAAATCCTTGACGCGTCTATCAAGCAGATTATGGACACTGCTCTTCGCTATGATGCGGAGATCATTGGTCCGATTCCTTTGCCAACAGAGATCAAGAAATATACCGTCAACCGTGCGTCATTCGTGTTCAAAAATGCTCGTGAGCAGTTTGAAATGCGAGTGCACAAGCGCTTGATCGATATTGTCAATCCAAATGCAAAGGTGATTGAGGCGCTCACCAACCTCTCCCTCCCATCGGGTGTCAACATTGACGTGAAGATGATGTAATACTGAATTCCAACTACACCCCCATGAAATTTATACTCGGCAAAAAGGTCAATATGACACAAGTGTTCGACAAGAACGGAAATGTCCGTCCAGCGACTATCGTTGGTGATGTTTCTCCTCTTGTGGTTACCCAGATCAAGTCAAAAGCGACTGACGGCTATGATGCTGTGCAGGTAGGCTTTGGTGCTCGAAAAGTAAAGAATATCAACAAAGCTCAGAAAGGTCATTCAAAAGATTTGGGCAACTTCTCTACCTTCAAAGAATTCCCAGGAGTAGCGGGCAAAACCTTTACCGTCGGTGAAAAGATAGACGTTTCATCTTTCAAAGAAGGGGATATTGTCGAGATTTCAGCTATTTCAAAAGGTAAAGGTTTTCAGGGTGTGGTCAAGAGACACGGCTTCGGTGGAGGTCCTCGAAGTCACGGTCAGAAACACTCAGAACGAGAACCGGGTTCTATTTCTGGAGGTACTCGAAACGGTGGACGTGTGCCAAAAGCAATGCGTATGGCCGGCCGAATGGGTAGTGATCGAATCACTGTCAAGAACCTCACCGTTCTTCATGTTGATGCGGTCGCCAATCAGATTTTCCTTGAAGGTGCAGTACCAGGCAAGCGAGGTACATTAGTCGAAATACGAGGTTAATTTTAATACCATGGAAGCTACACTCTACAATCAGAAAGGCAAAGAAGCTGGCAAGATCTCACTACCCGAGAGTGTGTTTGGCCTATCTTGGAACGCCGACCTCGTGCATCAGGTAGTTGCCTCGATGCTCACTAGTGCTCGTGATCCTATTGCTCATACCAAGACTCGAGGGGAAGTCCGCGGAGGAGGTAAAAAGCCTTGGCAGCAAAAAGGTACTGGTCAGGCTCGACACGGCTCGACGAGGTCTCCGATTTGGGTAGGTGGAGGTGTAGCGCACGGTCCTCGCAATGACAAGAATTTTGACCGAAAGGTCAACCGCAAAATGAAGGCAAAGGCTCTCTTTACCATCATTTCAAAAAAGATGCGAGACGGCGAAGTGCTTTTTGTAGATTCTGTATCATTTGATGCACCGAAAGCAAAAGAGGCTCGAGAGGTGCTTTCAAATCTCGGCAGTATCAAGGGCTTTGAAACTTTGGCTACCAAGCGCAAGAACGCAGCCTATATTGCAACTGATACAAAGAATGTAGGAGTTGAGAAAAGCTTTGGCAATTTTAGTAACATCGTGGTAGATGAGCTCCGCAATGTAAATCCAGTCACCATTATGAATTACAAATATTTGGTGATTACCAATCCAGCTTCATCACTCGCGACACTGTCTGCAAAGCTTTCATAATTTTAATACCATGTCACTATTTAGCTCAAAAAAGAAAACAACAGAGGAACAGCCGGTGGTAAAAGCACCAAAGGCGGTGAAAGCTGTTGCTCCAAAGAAAGTGGCTACGACGAAAGCTGTTTCTACTGGCGTAAGTCAGGCTGACCTCACTGTGCTTACCAAGCCTCGAGTAACCGAAAAGGCAGGATTGCTTTCTGAATCAAATGTGTACACTTTTGAAGTTTCGACAAATGCCAACAAGCGCACCATCGCACATGCGGTCAAAGAGCTCTACAAAGTGACTCCTCGAAAAGTAAACATCATCAATCTTCCACGACGAAAGGTGTTTGTTCGAGGTAAGTTTGGAGTACAGACCGGCGTCAAAAAGGCGATGGTGTCTTTGAACAAGGGTGATAAGATCGAATTCATTTAAATAAACCACCATGCTTAAGAAATATAGACCAACCAGCGATTCTCGTCGACACATGACCAACGTCTTGTATCGCAAGATCTTGACTACACAGAATCCTCACAAGGCACTTACTCACGGTTTCAAGCGAGATGTGGGACGCAATAGTGCTGGACGTATCACGGTACGACATCAGGGAGGTGGCCACAAGAGACTCTATCGAGAGGTGGACTTTATGTATAACAAGTTCAATATTCCTGCCAAAATTGCGACTATTGAATACGATCCAAACCGAACCGGTTTTATTGGTCTCGTAAACTATGCTGATGGAGAAAAGCGCTATGTCCTTTTGCCAAAGTCTATGAAGGTAGGAGACACTTTTATGGTAAGTGAGACTGCTGAAGTGACTCCAGGTAACCGACTTCCACTCAAGAAAATCCCCGTAGGTACTTTTGTATACAATGTAGAAATCAAGCCAGGTAACGGTGGTAAAATGGTGCGATCAGCAGGTAGCTTTGCGCAGGTAGTGGCAAACGATGCTGGTTACACTCACCTCAAGCTACCTTCAACCGAAATTAGACGAGTACACGAATCTTGCTGGGCATGTGTTGGTGAGGTTTCAAACGATGAAAATCGACTTGTAAATATCGGTAAGGCAGGACGTTCACGATGGCTCGGTATCAGACCGACTGTTCGAGGTACTGCTCAGAACCCAGTGGATCATCCACACGGTGGAGGAGAAGGCCGACAAGGACGAGGTCTACGACGTGCAAAGACACGATGGGGCAAGCCGTCAGGAAAGGGTCAGAAGACACGAACTCCAAAGAAGTACTCAAACCTCAATATTATTTCTCGCCGAAAAGTGGGAAAGCAGAAGAAGGGGGAGTAGGGGAAATAAATTCTCAATTTCAAATTATAAATTAAAAACAATCCCCGCGACTACGTCGCGGGGATTGTTTTTTAAAAATTCTAAATATAAAAGAGAAGGTGGTGGGCCGCTTGCGCAACCCACCACCGTGACTACCTCTCCAGCCGTACGAGGACGGTTCTGGAGGAAACTTACGGACCTTGGTTCACCGAGATGAACTTTTGGACCGTTTCATGATACCACATTTTGCAACAAAGAACTTGAGCCCTCCCTTGCCTTGGGAAACTTTTGTATAGGCAATGCTGTTCTCGGACAGCTGGGTGCTCTTCATTTTTCAATCGAACTAGATCAGTTGGTCAGTCCCTTCATGGCGACCATCCTGCGGGAGTAAGACTGGATCACCCCGATCTGCATCTTTATTTACCTCGGCGCGCGTTGACTTTCCCGTCGCATGCCTTGTAATTGAAAGAGGATCCACCTTTCTGTAACCGGCTCTGTGCTCGTAAGGCTCCACACAGAGTTTAAGCGATTGGGTTTGTCATCTATCGGTTGTATCTTGCATGGGGCAATCGCTTGAGCCCCACCACAACCAGAACTACTACCGGTCTGTCCACAATACCAACTTGAATGACCAACAAGTATAGTCTAGCATACTCTGTTTTAAAAGTCAAGTACTTGTTTATGCTGTGTTGTGAAGGCGTTTTTAGCAATGGCTCTGTAGAGCCATATTGAGCAGTTGAATGGCTCACTGAGCCATTCAAACCTAGATTTAGAGCCGTTTTTGGCGTGCAGGCCAAAAACGGCTCTATTAAGGCTTGTCTCTAGGGTATCAGCTTCTTGTATTTATTTGGTCCACATGCTATAGTCTTTCCATAAAGGCCGGAGACAATAGGTACAAACATAAACCCTATTTAGGTCGAATAAATGCTTACACGAGCATTGTTCTCCTCCGCCCTCAGAGATTTAGTTCTCTTGGGCGCCTTTTAATTTAATTTACGCGATAGGTATCAAAATATAGTTCTTGTGTATTTGAATTATTCTCCCTTTATAAAGGGAGTGGTCCGAAGGCCGAGGGATTTGGATTTCTAAATCCCTCCACGCCAGAGTACTGTCGGTGCTCCCTTTAAAAAAGGGAGAATAATGCAAACTCCACAGGTCTAGAAAAATACAGCTCGCGATTCGTATGGCAATTACAAAAGCAAAAAAGAAAGAAATATTTGAGAAAGTTTCTACAGAGCTCAAGGGTGCAAACTCAGCGGTATTTGTAAATTTTCACGGATTGAAAGTGTCGCAAGCAACAGTGCTTCGTCGAAAACTCAAGGCTGCTGACGTTACTTTTTTTGTGGCAAAGAAAACCATTACTCGAAAAGCACTTGATGCTCGAGGAGTAACGGGGACCATGCCCGCACTCGATGGTGAAGTAGGTATCGCCTATGGCGCAGATCTACTTGCTCCAGCACGAGAGGTGTATGAGTTTCAGAAAAAGAACAAAGACAGTCTGGCGATTTTGGGAGGTGTGTTTGAAGGTGCGTACAAAACAAAAGAGGAGATGGTGGCGATTGCCAACGTTCCTCCAGCGAAGACTTTGTACGCAATGTTTGCAAATGTAATCAATTCGCCAATACAGGGATTGGTTATTGCACTCAACGCAGTAGCAGGCAAAAAAGCTTAATTATTCGTAATTTATTATTCACATGTCAGATGCAAATGTAACAGTGCCAGCAAAGTTCAAGGATTTGATTGAGACCATCGAAAAGATGTCAGTGCTCGATCTTCATGAGCTTGTAAAGACACTCGAAACAAAGTTTGGTGTCTCAGCTGCAGCGGTAGCTTCAGCGGGTCCAGCAGTAGCCGCAGAAGCAAAGGAGGAAAAGAGTACTATGAATGTACACCTCGCTTCAGCTGGTGATCAGAAGATTGGTGTGATCAAGGTGGTCAAGGAAGTCTTGGGTCTCGGTTTGAAGGAGGCAAAGGATCTCGTTGATGCAGCTCCAGCACTTCTCAAAGAAGGTATGAAGAAAGAAGAGGCAGAGGCACTCAAGAAGAGAATTGAAGAAGTAGGCGGAAAAGTAGAATTGAAGTAGTAAAACATTTAAAACTGGCGCACTTCTTTGTTGCTTCACCTGATTTTCTCCCGCGACGTACTCAATGTACGTCTTGGTCTAAAATCAGGTTCGCGCCTCGAATTGCATCCAGTTTTAAATGTTTTAGAAAAAACCGCGTGTGGCGGTTTTTTCTGTTTTTTCTACCCTCCTTTATCCACACCACCCAGTCCGGTGATCTGTAGTACAATAAAGACATGGAGTATGTACATAGTCGCTCAGGTCGTTTTGTGGTTGGGGTGCTTGCTCTCCTCGTGGCATGTTTTGTGCTCTGGGTATTCACCTCGCTTTTGGCTGGTAAGATATTTGAAAGCAAATATCACCCTGTAAGTCAGGATGATCAATTTTTGACCAAAGAGGAAAAGTTGGAAATATTGCGTGAGCTCAATACCCAAGCGGTACCGATGACTGAGGAGGAAAAGCTCCAGGCTTTACGGCAGATCCACCAGACAGATTCAGGTAAAAGTTTACAAAATACGACTCAAACTGATACTAGCCCACCGAACGGAACCATGACTAACGCAGAGAAGCTCAAAGCACTTCAGTCCCTTCGCACTCAAACTAATTAATTTATAATAATATGAAAGCACTCACCAAAGATTTTTTTAAAACACTGATTATTGCCGGTCTGGCACTTGTCTTCGCAATCACTTTGAGCGTCGTGAATGCTGACTGGACATCCGCTCCGGCCAATCCTCCTGCCAACAATGCTCCAGCTCCAATCAACGTGGGTAGTATTGATCAGGTAAAAAATGGTGGCTTGGCTTTGAACTCTCTTTTGGTTACGGGAGGTTTGCGAATCACGAGTGGTACTCCTGGTGCGGGAAAAGTACTCACTTCTGATGCACAAGGTAATGCGACATGGCAGGGTGGAGGAGGTACCGGTGCAGTCGGACGCATGATCGCTCTTTTTGATGGAGCTTGTCCTGCCGGTTGGAATCCATACTATGCTCTCGAAGGTCGCGTCCCACGAGGAGTGAGTGCGACAAGTACTACTTATGGATCTGTCGGCGGTCAGGGTGGCGAGGAAACACATATTCATCCAAGAGTAGGCTCGGGAGGAGGTAGAACCAATGCTGGATATGGAGCAGCTAGCTCTTGG
>SCTV01000020.1 GCA_004298345.1 Patescibacteria group bacterium | reverse complement strand
GCTTGAGCAAGCCAAGCTGACTCCCCGCCACGAAGGCTTCTTGCACTCGCCTGGGAATAACCTTGTCACAGCAGAACTGTCCGGTGTGTTCAGTCTTCTCCCCTCGCAAATGAAGTGGCTTCTTTCTGAGCTGTGCGAGTTTTGCCGAGGCTTTTGAGCCCTTTCCCCTTCCAGGCCTAGTCTTTTCTTCCGCCTCCCCATTCACCGGTCCGACCTTGGGCTCGCAAAATTCGCCAAGACCAAAATCGTAACCAGGATGATGATTGAAGCTTTGAGGACTGACCCAACTGGGCATCGAGATGAAGAAAACCGCAGCCGGCTCCAATAGCTCACGCTGGCAGATAAACTGCCAGAGGCACTCCTCCGCAATTGCGGAGATTGTAGCAAGCGTCTGTTTACGCTCGGAGTCATTATGAAAACTAACTCCCAAGACCCGTCCTTGCAAAACCTTTCTGCAGTCGGCTGGTTTGAGGCCAAAGGTTAGAAGCTCAAAAGGTCCGTCTTTTTTCCCAGAGAGACCCAGGAGTAATGCTGTATCGAGCGACCAGAAACCACAACTGTTTTTGTCCCACTTTCCCAGCATTTCAGGAATAGTAGGTGGTCCCTTTTTTGCTCTTTCAGGAGTTGTAACCACCTGGCCAGAACGATCCATTACCGCCAGTGTGACGACCTTCATTTCGAAGGGGTAAGAGGATGATGAAAAACCCATAATTTTTTCTGTATTTGTATCCCCTGTTTTTTGTTCAGGAGAGGATGTTCGTCCAAAATCAACAATATACTAAAGGAAAGTATTTGTCTACCAAAAATAATCTGCTTTATATATGGCCGACCAGACTTTACACCCATGGTAATCTATGCTACTTTTGCATAGGCTTTGAAAATCAACTCGAAGAAATCTTATGATCAGAGTAAATGGCGCTAAAAAGGCAATCGTTCGTGGATCTGCAGTTCGTCTGACTTGGCTCTTGAGTCCACGCGAAATCGAGGTGTTGAGACTCCTCACTGAGGGAAACGCCAATAAGGTCATCGCTGAAAAACTTGGCATCTCAGAAAAGACTGTGGAAAGCCACAGAAGCAACATACATGGGAAGTTTCGACAACTCACCGGACACACGTTTCCTATGGAATTGCTCGTCCAAATGGCCGTTCGGTCTGGAATCGCTACACCAGCAGAATTTCCGTTCCTGGTATTCGACCCACCGCCATCGTGAGCAAGCTCAAACCGACACCTCGCAAGTGATCGGTTTTTTATTTATTGCATTCAAAATTATTTCAACCCCTTACAATTCCCCGCTGGCAAATACCCCGCCCTACGTGCCTCTTCAACACTCGAGAAAGTTATTTTATTTTTTGCACTGATTGATTTTGCACCCGCACAAGTTGGCAAATGATACTTGTCACCAGTCCTCGATGCCACTACTTCACCTATCGCATTTACCACTCCTGCTGTCTGCGATAATGCAGTAGAAGAAACTACTTTATTTATTGATTCAATACTAGCCACTACCGGAAAAACAGTGTTTTCTATGACAATCGGTTTTTTGAAACTACGGAGAGCTGAGAGTTTACCAAGACCAAATGAAGCGATAGCTGTCAGTATGATAATCAGCACAATAAGGCCGTGGGTATAGGTTTCTGGACTGATATCCTTAAACCGCTTACCTATACCCGAGAAGGACTTGATTTTTTCGGCCATCTGTCTTATACTAGTATGCACTTGTTAATTATAGCAATTAAGAACAAATCATACTATGGCAACAAAGAAATCAGCCGGGGTCAGTAAAAACGGGAGAGATTCGGGACCACAATATCTAGGGGTCAAAGTTACTCCTGGCAATACAGCGGGTATTGGAGCGGTACTCGTGCGACAACGAGGCACTGTCATCATGCCAGGTAAAAACGTAGGTCTTGGAAAGGATCACACTCTCTTTGCACTCAAAGCGGGGACTGTAGAAATCAAAAACAAACGAAAGGTAAATTTTGATAATTCATACAGCTCAAAGAAAATTCTCAATATTCTCGTTTAAGTAAAACAAAAAAACCGCGCCCTACTGGGCGCGGTTTTTTTGTTTTACTAATTACACCTTCTGTATTACCACCTTCAAAACCGCAGACTTATCCTGAACCTTTATTTCTATCTTGTATTCCCCCACTTCTTTAATTGGCTTTGGAAGAATGATAAACTCCGGATCAAGCTCGAGGTGAAGCGACTTTTTTACTTCAGCCACAATCTCGACCGTGTGCACACCAGCAAAGAGATGCCCTTTTTCATTGGCTTTGCCTGAGATAGTAATACTCGATTCTGAAATCTTTTGGAGGCTCTTGAGCAAGAGATCTTCTCGCACTTTTCGTACTGTCATATCTTGGCTCTGTATCATCTCGACACGCTTCACTGCATCTTTGGTTGCCGCTTCGGCGAGACGATTGGGTATGAGAAAATTGAGTGCATATCCGTCCGAAATATCTTTTACTTCATACTTTTTACCTTTCTTTGGAACGTCTTTGAGAAAAATAATTTTCATACTTTTATTAGATTATTCATTAAAAAATAAGTTTTGTTGAAGATACATCTTTCTAAGAGACTTCGGAAGCGGGTAGCTGAGACTTGAGAAATTTTTCACCAGAAAAATATTCGTGCTCTTAGAAAGATGTATCGAGAAAAGAAACTTATTTTTTTAATGAACTATTTCGTTAATAATTCTATCGCCTTATCCTGTTGCGGGTCCTTCTTCTTTTCAACGTCTTCTTGGGTCATAGTAACTTCGTAGTCTGGCTTGAGTCCGCCTTCCGATATCGAATGTCCGAGTGGAGTGAGCCATCTTGCAATAGTCACCTTGAGTGAGGTATCCGGAGTAATTTTGACCAGCTCCTGTACTGAACCCTTACCAAATGTTTTAGTACCAACAAGCTTTGCTACTCCGTGCTCCTTGAGCGCTCCCGCGAGAATCTCTGAGGCTGAAGCTGATCCGCCGTTTACCAGTATAATCATTTTTAAATCTTTGTTAAAGATGCCAAATTCATTCCTACCATAGCCCTTGCTCTTATAGACTTTACCAACACCATTTTTACCAGAATCTTCGCTGACCACCACCTTGCCTGGGGGCAAAAACCAGCTCGCCATATCCCATGCCGCCTCGAGATAGCCTCCTGGATTGCCTCGTAGATCGAGGATGAGCTTGTTTGACCCAGATTCAAGGAAACCTCGCAGAGCACCTCGGAAAAGATTATGAGAATTGGCAGAAAAGCTGTAGAGACGGATTATGTAAACACCATCCTTGGTCAAACCTGTGCCAGAAGTATCTGGCACACCTGCTTTAGTTACCTGCTTGATTTCAGTATCAATAGTCGGAATATCAATCACTTCTCGAACAACTTTTTTCTCAAATATACCCACCTTGTTGTCTCGATAAATAGTCAAACGGACTTCAGTACCCTTTTTGCCACGAATGAGTTTTACTGCTGACTCAACACTCATATCTTTTGTGTCAGTATCATTAATTTTCAAAATTTTATCTCCTGAAAGAATACCCGCTCGTTCGGCTGGACTACCCTTGAGCGGCGACACCACTGTCAAAACATCGTCACGGATGCCCACTTCCATGCCTACACCTTCAAAATTACCCGCGATGTCATTTTCAAAATTTTTGGATTCTTCCGGAGGGAAAAATACTGTGTACGGATCGCCGAGAGAAGCGGTGAGACCTTTTATCGCGCCCCAGACACGCTCCTGATCACCAGGAATTTTTTTTGAGGACACATATTTTTCATTCAGTACGTTCCAGGCAATCCAAAATGGTGCGAAATCGGTGGTAGTGGATACACCAGCCACCGGCTCTTTGTTGATAATACTGGTCACCTGAGCAGCCGAGGATGCGCCAGACATCTTTTCTGAACCGACATACACACCGGTGTAAAAAGTACTACCAAGCACCACAAGTGCTACCGCTACCAAAACTCCGTTTTTCAAAAATATGTTTTTCATAAGCCCATCTATTATTACAGAGTTTGAGGTAGTACGCAAATTTTTTTGTATATGGGAGCGAAGCACTCAAGTCCCCGAATTTTTTACTAAAAATTCGGGGACTATCGTAATTGCGTTTACCCATGTTTCGTGATATAATAGAATCTGCTAGCAACTCACAACTCAACACCCCTACCGCTATGCCCATATTGTATGTTTCCGGCGTCACCGTCACCACTTCCCAAGCAAACTTGGAAGGACTCGTCAAAGCACTTCAAAAAGTGACCAGTGAAGCACTTGGCGACATCACCGCAAGACAGGTCTCGGTCTTCTTTCCCCAAGATCTCTGCCTCGCAGGACTTGGAGAGGAAATCATTGTCTCCATTCAATGTCTGCGCCAGAAGCCAAATCGCACTGATGATGTCTTGAGCCGTGTGGCTATCAAAGTCGCAGAGACTGTCAAGATCTGGTTTCGGGAAGCGAAAATCGTCGAGTGCTACATCCTCACACAAGACCCTCGCTACGCCCACACGATTGAGACCAATACGCCTGCCCTTTAGTCGACCTGCAATCCGTGGGTTTTTTATTTAAATACTTCTCTTGTCCTCAGTATCTAATCTTGCTCCTCCGCCATTTTCCCGATATAATAAACTCATGATCAAGCGCTATACCTACAAAGGTCTCGTCTGGGTAAATATGGAATCACCCACCGAGGAAGAAGTCCGGGAAGTGATGAAAGAATTCAGTCTCCATCCTATCGTCGGCGAAGAGCTCCTCGTCGCCACCTCAAAACCAAAAGTTGACCTCTACAAAAACTATATTTATCTCATCCTCCACTTCCCAACCCTCTCCAAAGAAGAAAAAGACAGCCACACAGGCAAAGAGGTGGACTTTGTAGTGGGCAAAGATTTTATCATCACCACTGCCTACGACACCGTCGAGCCACTCCACAATTTTTCTAAAATCTTCGAGGTCAACGCTATCCTAGACAAAAGCGAAATCGGCGAACACGCCGGCTTTATCTTTTACTATATGATCAAAAAGCTCTACCGCTCTATGGGACAAGAGCTCGACCATATCAAGGCCTCGCTTCACTCCGCAGAAAGCCACATCTTCAATGGCAAAGCAAAAAAGATGGTGAGAGAGCTTTCTGACATCGGGCACGACCTCCTCGACTTCAAGCAGGCTACCAAATCGCACGGAGAGGTGCTCGAGTCCTTTGCGGTGACCGGGCAAAAGTTTTTTGGCACTGACTTTTCATACTATCTCGACGACATTGTCAGTGAATACCGCAAAACCTATCACGGCATTGAAAGCAACAAAGACTTTTTGACCGAGCTCCGCGAGACCAACGACTCCCTGGTCTCCACTCAACAAAACGAGGTTGTCAAAAACCTCACCGTCATGGCATTCCTCACCCTGCCAGCTTCCCTTATCGCCAGTATCTTCAACATGAGCACCGACTATCTCCCGATCGTCGGTCAGCCAGGAGACTTTTGGATCATTATTGCCATCATGCTCGCCACCTCCATCTGTATGTTTGCCTACTTCAAACACAAAGACTGGATATAATCGACCCCTATGCCCCTCTCACTTCACAACACTCTCACCGGCAAAAAAGAGCCTTTTGTACCACTCATCCCAGGCAAAGTTTCGATGTACAACTGTGGCCCGACTGTCTATCAATACGCCCATATCGGTAATCTCCGTGCGTATGTTTTTACCGATGTTTTAAGACGCGCACTCAACTGGAACGGATATGGAGTAAAACAAGTGATGAACATCACCGACGTGGGACACATGGTTGGTGATGGTGATGATGGTGAAGATAAAGTAGAAAAAACGGCCGAAAAAGAGAAGAAGACCGCCCAAGAAATCGCCACTTTTTATACCAACGCTTTTCTCGAAGACATTTCTACTCTCAATATAGACAAATCAAAAATCATTTTCTGCAAAGCCACCGACCATATCCCTGAACAGATCTCGCTCATCCAAACACTTGAGAAAAAAGGCTTCACCTATATCACGTCAGACGGTGTATATTTTGACACCGCTCGTTTCAAAGACTATGGCAAGCTTGGCAACATCGATCTAGCAGGACTTGAGGAAGGCTCCCGTGTAGAAACCAATCCAGAAAAAAGAAATAAAACCGATTTCGCACTTTGGAAATTTTCTCCAGCCGGAGAAAAGCGCCAGCAAGAGTGGCCATCTCCGTGGGGCGTTGGTTTCCCCGGCTGGCATATCGAGTGTTCTGCCATGTCCATGAAATATCTCGGCGAGACATTTGATATTCATACCGGAGGCATTGACCACATCCCCGTCCATCACAACAACGAAATCGCCCAGTCTGAAAGTGCCACTGGAAAAATGTATGTGCACTACTGGCTTCACAACGCATTTTTAAATATTGATGGCCACAAAATATCAAAGTCTATCGGCAACACGCTCTACATTCGGGACTTGATCTCACTAGGCATTTCTCCTGTCGCCTACCGATACTGGCTTTTGACCGGACACTACCGGACTATGCTTAATTTTACAAAAGATTCGGTACTCGGCGCACAGACCGCCTTGGTGAAGCTCATCCATCACTTCATCGAATGGCGACAATCACCTCTCGGCATAGAAAACGCTGACTATGTGAAGCGATTTGAAGATTTTGTAAACGACGACCTCGACACACCAAAAGCGTTGGCCCTGACATGGGAACTGGTAAAGGATAAGAAAGTATCTGCGGGAGATAAGGCGGCGACACTACTCAAGTTTGACTCTATTTTTGGATTCAATCTTTCTACCATGTCGATACCAAAAACCGAGGCCGAAGAAATCCCTCCAGAAATCACCCTCCTCGCCGAAGAGCGTGAAAAAGCTCGCCAAAATAAAGACTGGAAACTAGCAGACGCTATCCGAGCCGAAATTGAGAGTCGTGGGTATGAAGTAAAGGACACTGAAAAAGGCTTTGATTTACGAGCACTCTAAAATGAGTCTCAAAAATCGCTGTTTTAAGCACTTTTCGCCAAACGAGCCTCGTGCTAGGGCATATTTTGTTAAAAAGCTAAACGGCTAACTTCGGAAGTTAGCCGTTTAGCTTTTGAATTATTTACACCTTTATAAACAAGACCATGAAGTAGTTTGTGTATCTCACTGTGATTCTAGCTATTTTGAATAAAGGTACCTGACGTCCTTGCTTTATAAAGTATTCGTACATAAAAATAACCCAATTTGCCGAAACAAATGGGGTCGGATAACCTATTGAGCAGACAGGACGAGAAGTTTCTCGGAAATCGCTTTCAGCTCCGGGTCATCCGGGAAACGGTCAAGAGCTGCTTGACACTGAGCAATTACAGCCTGCACAGCTTTCTTCATTTGCACATCCACAAGTGCCTGGCGGGCCTGAACGAGACGCCTGAGGGTGCGTAATTCATCTTCATTACGGCCAAGCTTCATGTAGGCCTGCCTCAAGATTTCCAGAGATTCGTAATCGAGTGGTTGAGTTTTTGTGATGATCTCAAACATCTCAATAGTCTGAAGTAACTGTTGTTCTTCGGCGGGAGACACATTCTGGCTCATTGTTTGCCTTTCAATCTAGAAACGTTATGGGTTTGTGACCATCTATTTATGATTAAATCACATTTACCCCAGCAAAGCAACCGTCACGCCGATGACTGCAAAAATAACACTAAAGATCCAGTAGCGCATAGTCACCTTGTATGCCGGCCAGCCGATCGCTTCAAAATGATGATGGAGTGGCGCGACCAAGAAAACTTTTTGACCATTGCGAAACTTTTTAGATACAAGCTGAATGATCACCGAAAGTGTCGTAATCAAAAGTGGAAAAGCGATGATAGGAAGTACAAAAATCCCGTGTCCTCCGCCGAGAGAGTCAGTCATAAAAGCCACCACTGATAGTGTTACTGTGAGCGCCATACTTCCCGTCTCAGACATATAAAAACGAGCGGGCGGAATATTGAACCACAAGAAAGCCAGGAGACTGCCCACAATCACCGCACAAAAGCTCGCCAGATTGATCTGTTGTTGATAGAAAGCGATCACCGAATACGCACTAAACATGATAGCAAAGATCCCTCCCGCGAGACCATCTATACCGTCAATCACCCCACCCGAGTACACCGCCGCAGTCACCAATACAAAAAACGGCACGATCAGCCAGCCGAGATAGACTTCTCCAAAGAAAGGCACACCTATAGAAAAAACGTCGAGCTTGGTATAAAACCAAATACCGCAAAGCAGTCCAATAACTGAAACGATGCCTATTCTTTTTTTGAGTGAAAGACCTCCCGCGATATGTCCTCCACCACCTCGAACTTCATAAAGATCATCGACAAGACCCACGAGCGCTCCGAGTACCAACGTCAAAAGAGGGATCCAAGTTTGATTACGACTAAGTAAATCTAGCTTACCCGTAATATCTGTCGGCAAAAAATGTGCCAATAACCAAAAGATACTTACCGTCAAAAAAGCAGAAAGCCAAATCACGATACCGCCCATCTTTGGCGTACCGACCTCTTTTTCTTTGTGCAAAGAATTGAAAATAGGTGTCTCGCGTCCGTCTGGAGCTATTTTGCCAGACTTCTTTTTCCACATCTTATATTTATACAAATAATGTGAAAGTGCCAAAGAAAGAACAATACCAATAAAAAAGGCTAGGGTTGCGGGGACAAATACTTTTATAACATCAAGTGTAACAGACATGGAAAAATAAAATTACTGCTCTAGTGTAGCATGACTACCATCTATGGAAGAAATCTCCTCGCCCGACTCTTTTTTCTCGACTTTTTCAGCTTCTTTTTGAGACAGCTCTATTTCCTCGCGCATTTTAGCGTACTCGGGCAAGTCTTCCACCTTTTTAACTCCGAGATGTGCGAGTAGCTCGAAAGTCGGCTTGTACAAGTAACTACGCTCATCTCCAGGCTTAGTCACTCTCTCTACAAGTCCTCGGACGAGAAGATTTCTCAAAATAAAGTTTGAGTTCACTCCACGAATATAGTCTATCTCGCTACGAGATACCGGTCCTCGATAAATGACAATGGACAGTGTCTCGAGCCCTGCCTTGCCCAAGTCTTTTGTAAGCTCCTCTTTGGTCAGGATTTCTATCATCTGAGCGTTCTCTGGCGAAGTAGCGAGGGTCACCGCATCTTCTTTATACACCAAACACAGGCCACGACCAGTGAGCTTTTCCTCGAGTTTCAAAAGGGCGGCCTCGATTTCTTTTGGATCTTTCTTGAGAATCTGCACGAGTCGTTTGGCTGAGATCGGCTCAGCTTTCCAAAAAAGCAATGCTTCTATTTGTGCGTCTAATTCCATAGATAAATAGTATTATACTGTATATTTCGGCACACCGATATCTCGACTTTCCATCTGGATATCATCAAAAGCCTGCTCTTGCGACACCATCAGTATTCCCTGCTTCACGAGCTCAAGCATAGCAAGAAAGCTGACGATGACAGTCACTTTTTCCTCCTTGCCAACGCCGGCAAAAGTTTTAAAGGCCATTTTGAGACTCGACTGGATACGCACCGTCAGACTATCGATCATTTCCTCGAGACTAATCACCTTTTTTACCAAAACCTTTGGCAAAGATTCTTTTTTAGGCAAATGAAGCAAGACACCTGCCATGGCGCGTCGAATATTCTCGAGTGTCATGGAGTCGTCGGGAGAAAAAACGGGCTCATACGCGCGAGACTGCGATGGGAAAAAGAGTGATGACACGCCAAATCGTTCTTTGACATGCAGACTGACATCTTTGATGCGCTGATAAAGCGCGAGACGTTTGTTTAGATCCTCAATACTTCCCTGCTCCTCCTGCGTCAGAGAAAGTGTCGGCAAAAGCGATTTTGATTTGATGAGAAGCAGGGTCGAGGCAACCAGAATAAACTGCGCACTGTCAGCGATAGAGTGTTCCGTACCCGCCTGTATTCTAGAAATAAAATCATCCGTCACCTGAGCAAGCGAAATATCATTGATAAAAAGCTTTCGCTTTTCAATAAGCTCTAGTAGAAGCTCAAGTGGACCCTCAAATGATGCTTGTTTTACGGTATAGATACCCATACAAAATTATTATGGATTGAGTCGTCGCACATCTCGAGGAAGATAAGTGGCTTCGCGCACGTTTGGCAGATCAAGCATTTTCATAATTAATCTTCCGGGACCAATACCCGCACCACCATGAGGAGGACAACCGAAACGGAAAAAGTTTATATAATCTTTCAGAGATTCAAGATTCATTCCCTTTTCCTCAGCTTGTTTTATCAAAACCTCTGGTCGATGCTCTCTCTGCGCAAGCGTTGTCACTTCGATACCTCGATATATAAGGTCTGCGCGTCGTGAACGGTCAGGGGTCTCTGGATGACGCATGTGGTAGAAAGCACTTTTTGATTTGTGATAATCCGTGATAAACACAAAATCGTGATTGTATTTTTCTTTTACATATTCTGAAATACCGCGCTCCTCCTCGGGAGAAAGATCGTGCTCTTCTCCAGACTGAATACCTCTCTCAGCAAGAATCTTTTTTGCCTCCACCATGACAATTCGTGGGAAAGGCTGAGCGGGTATAGTAATCGCTGTCTCAGGAAAAGCTTCTAAGACGCTCTTAAATCCACTGACGATCATTCCCTCCTCAGCATCCATGAGATCATGATGCGACTCAATATATGCCATTTCAAAATCCCAGCCAGTAAACTCTGTGAGGTGTCTCGTAGTAAAAGACATCTCGGCTCGGAAAATAGGACCCATCATGAAAACTTTTTCAAATCCAGAAGCAATTCCCATTTGTTTATAAAACTGAGGAGATTGCGCGAGGTAGGCTTTCCGTTCAAAATAATCCACCTCAAACACCTCTGCGCCAGTCTCCGAAGGAGTACTCATAAAAGATGGCGAATAGAGCTGGATAAAATTGTTCGCAAGCCAATATTCTCGAAAACCTTTCTCGAGCGCAGTCCAAATTTTAAATATATGAGCCTTTTCTGGCTTTCGTAAGTCAATCCAGCGATAATCAAATCGGATTGGAGCTTCGGTCTCTTCACCGCCTTTCTTAACCACTACTGGAATAGGAAGCTCTGGTGCTGATACCGACAAAACAACGATCTCCTCCCCGGTAATTTCTACCCCACCTTGTGCGTTTGGCTCCCTCTTTGCCATTCCAGCGACCCGCACAACAGACTCTAGAGAAAGATTTTTGACAGTTTCAAATATCGGAGAATCCTTCATGACGACAATTTGAATTGTTCCTGAAATATCACGGAGAACCAGGAAGATTATTTTACTCTGCACACGTAGTGCGT
>SCTV01000019.1 GCA_004298345.1 Patescibacteria group bacterium | reverse complement strand
ACTGACTATAGACTAACAACTTCCCCTTGGGTAGCCATCTCCCCCATTGAGCTTAAAGACCCATTCAGTCGATTTGTCCATTTTGTTATTTCATTTACAAACGGTCGGCACATGGCACTTTCTGATATGAGAAAATTTGCCAAGATTACCTTACTCGACACTGAGACCGCCCACACTTCAGAACATCTTTCCGATATTGGTCCGGAACCACTTGAAAAAAGTTTTGATTTCAAAAAGTTTAAAGCTCGCCTCCTCACTCGCCCAAAAGGCAAGATCAAACAGGTTTTAATGGAACCAGCCGTCGTCGCAGGCATCGGTAATATCTATTCCGATGAAATCCTGTGGGATTCTAATGTCCACCCACTTTCTATCGTTTCAAAAATCCCCGAAGCCAGTCTCAAAAAGATATTCGTCTCAACAAAATTATTGCTGAAAAAAGGTATCGATTTTCGAGGCGACTCCACCTCCGACTACCGCACCCCACTCGGTACCAAGGGTAGTTTCCAACACCACCATCAGGCGTATCACAAATTTGGAGAAAAATGTGGCAAAAAAGGCTGTCGTGGCACAATTGCAAAACTCAAGCTTGGTGGACGGACTGCACACTTTTGTAATAGACACCAGCGATGCTATACTTAGTAAATTACAAATTGAAAATGCAAAGTTAAAAGTTATTAAGATTTTTAACTTTGCATTTTAAACTTTAAATTTTCAAAATGGCCGACGACAAAAAACCAAAAGCAAAACCTGACCCGATGAAAGACCTCAAATGGCTCGTGGGCTTTCTACTTGTCCTCGGTCTCATGTGGTTCCTCTCTGACGGTCCTGCAAAATCAAAGGGTGAAAAGCCGTTTATCCAGCCAAATACAGTAGTTCGGTAGAATACTCTGAATTAGATTGGTTATCTCTTTTACTATCTCAATTATTTAAACGGCTAACTTCCGAAGTTAGCCGTTTAGCGTGGCTCTACAGAGCCATTTACAAAAATCCTCGTTTTAGCGATTTTTACCTATCTAGCATCCTAAAAAGGGCCACCCCGAGAGACACCGACACGTTCAGCGACTCCTTTTTGCCAGACATTGGTATCTCAGCAATCATGTCCATTTTGGAAAGCAGACTTTTTGAAACACCAGAGACTTCATTACCGAAAAGAAACGCTACTGGGTACTGTACTTTTACCTTTTTATAATCCACCGAGCTTTCAGACTGTTCGACAGCGATACACTGCACCCCCTCTCTCTTTAGAC
The DNA here is from genome assembly GCA_004298345.1 of Patescibacteria group bacterium. GTDB lineage: Bacteria > Patescibacteriota > Minisyncoccia > Phycocordibacterales > PALSA-1337 > SCTV01. Next base: position 458 of record SCTV01000019.1, on the reverse strand, counting down.
GCTCGATGAGTGTGGCTGGATTTTTAATATACTCCCATGCCAACGTTTTTTCTGCTCCCAGAGCCACTTTTGCCAAATCTTTTCTGGGCTGATTAAATCTGTCGAGCGGTGTCGGCGTGTAGCCAGTGAGAAAAATCTTCTCAATACCCAGCGCGTCAGCTGTACGAAACGTCGAGCCGACATTATATACACTACGGATGTTGTGGAGGATGATATAGGCTATTTTGCCCCTAGGTTTTTGATCCTTTTGTCCCTTTTGTGTATCCATACGGCTGATGATATACTATTTGGTATGTTAAATCCATTTCCAGAACTTTTGTATCTTTCGCTTCTTGCGCCTTTTTTACTTCGAGTACTGCTCGGCATTACCTTTATCTATTTTGGTTATGAACGTTTGGCAAAATCAAAAAAAGAGAAACCGCTGGCGGTAGTGAAAATTCTCGTAGGTATTTTGCTCG
>SCTV01000001.1 GCA_004298345.1 Patescibacteria group bacterium | reverse complement strand
AAACCTCCGCGCAAGAGCAGACTTGCAACCCAAACCGCGTTTAAAGCAGATATGCATACCAATCTGCCGAGCGGTGACCTCGTCACTATTACCCCGCGCAGAAACATACACCCGGAGAACATTGACCCGGCACACCCTTGCGACCACCTTTTGGACGACAACTACTCCATCATCCTCGGGCTGGGGAAACAGGTGTTTACAGAAGGCATAGGCTGTCATCAGCTCCGCCAGCTTCTCACGATGATGGAGCATAAGAGCCATGATATGCTGTGCATCTGGAACCCCCTTCAAGACAGTGGCGTCCAGACCAAGTTCCATCTGCCCATTACCCACCACACCCTCCAACCCTGGCAACAAAGGCAAGCCTACCTTGACCTTCTTGTTCTTGAGCCTTCTTTTGCTAAGCATTCCCATACTAAAAGTTCCTTTCAATGTGCGCTTTTGCGCGTTGTTTACCATCCACTTGCGCCATTTGAGCACCTGATTGTGCTAAAATACGCCATCTTTTCCGCGCTTAAACCTGCCCGAATACTACGCTTCTATTGCTCCCATGTCAAACATTTTAAGAGCTTGATTTAAAAGTCCAAAATAACGCTTTCATTGAGCTCTGGGTGCACTGCATTTACCCCGAGGTAATCTCTCAAACGCTGTACTAGAAATAGGGCTGACTTTGTCTCCCCCATCACCACAAACACTTTTTGCACTCTATCTTTTGTAGTTGAAACAAACTCGACGAGATGGTCAGAGTCTTTGTGCGATGAATATCCATAAATGGTGTCGATTGTAGCCCGAACCTTTATTTTTGAACCCTGGATGGTAATATTTTTTACACCGCTTTGGATTTCTCGACCGAGAGTGCCCGCAGATTGATAGCCCACGAAAAGGATAGTGCTTTTTGGATCAGGTAAATAACGCATTTCGTGATGAGTGATCCTGCCACCATTCGACATTCCCGCACCGGCCAGAATAATTTTTGGATTTGGCACTCTATCGATTGCTTCTGAAGATTCTCTATTGATTGTAAATTGTAACTTAGGAAAATTAAAAATGTCATCACCATCACTGATTTCTTTCTGTACCTCAGCCTTAAAATGTTCTGTCGCTGTTTTGTAGATATCCGTCACTTTTATGGCAAGCGGAGAATCCACAAAAACTGGGACTGAAGGGACTTTCCCCGCCTCTACCAATGAATTGATCTCATACAAAATAACCTGCGTACGCTCGATAGAAAAAGCCGGAATAACCAATGTTCCTCCACGAGAAGCACTTTCGTTTATGATTCTCTCAAGCTTTTCTTTTCTTTCGCCCACTGGCTCGTGATTGCGGTCGCCGTATACGCTCTCCATGACCAAATAGTCCGCATCAGTGATCACTTCGGTATCCCGAAGTAAGGGGGTTGGCGAGTTGCCCAAGTCGCCGGTAAATACAATCTTCTTTTTGCCGTATGAAAACTCTATTATTGCCGAACCCAAAATATGCCCCGCATCTTTAAAGTACACCGACAGTCCGCCGGGTATCTCCGTAGCGGTGTGATACGGTATTGTCTTCCAAAGCCTCTGCGCCTGCTCTATGTCAGCTATGTCATACATTGGCTCCCTACCGTCCCGGGCCATCTCGCGCTTCATAATCGAAAGTGCGTCCTCCATAATAAGCTTAGCGAGGTCTTTTGTATTTGGAGTAGAATAAATAACTCCACGAAAACCATCTCTGACTAACTTGGCAATCCTTCCCACATGATCAAGGTGTGCATGGGTAACAAAAAGCATATGTACATCGGCTGGATTGTACACAAAAGATGCACTATTGAAAGCATTTGCCGTTGCAACGCCCTGAAGCAGTCCGCAGTCGATCAATATTTTTACCGAATCATTTTCAAGTAAAAAATTTGCACCAGTTACCTGCCCCACACCTCCACAAAATGTCAGTTTCAATTGATTTGATTTCATGTAGTTACATTATTTTTTGCGCAAAAAACAGACGCCAGAAAAAATACCTCCGAGCATATCCATACTAATATCTTTGAGCACATCGATCCGATAACTCCCGATGGTATTAAACGTTATACCCTTCATATATTCAAAATACTCCCATGCCACTCCTACAAAAAGTACTCCCGCGAACATTACCCACCACGCGGTCGACTTTTGATTTTGAAAAATTGCTTTTGAGCAAAGTCCTTCGTAGAAAGCCAGTACCACCGCAACAACGAGTACACCACCTAAAATATGCATGGGTATATCAAACCACCAAATAAAAAAGTAAAGATTGTAGTAAGTTGCGAGTCCGTGAAAAATAGCGAGGGCCAGAGAAAGCCACAGGATTGTTTGCACAGATATTTGATATATAGATGCTGGTTTCATCCGATAATTATAGCAGAGATTCTTGCAGGGTAGCACAACAACCCTATTAAAAACACCCGCGTATAGCGGATGTTCTTAATAGGATCACGAAACATTGCCCTAGAAAAATCTAGGTGGGTGTCCTTGATTGAAAGCGGTCAGAATACCCGAAGGTGCTCATCGCGCTTCAATATATCGAACTCCCGGTAAAAAAGTTATAGAGATAATGCTTCAATGATCCTAGACCTATTATAGTACTCTCAAAAAGTTTTGCAATCTTGACAAATACTACTCAAGAATTCCATCTAAATCCACGTCATAGAGTATAGACTCCTGCACTAATCGATATTGAATAATTTCATCATCACGAAACCAGTGTTTAATTTCGTTTTCCGCTTCCGCAACAGAGCCAGAGGCGTGCACCAGATTACGCACCGCTCTCACAGAGTCATCTGACATCTTGTATGAGTCGAGCACAAAATCTCCGCGAATAGTGCCGACATCAGAGAGTAATGGCTCAGTACTACCCGTTAGCTTTCTCACAATGGCAACCGCATGAGCACCCTGCCACACCATAGCCACTACCGGCCCACAGGAGAGATACTTTTTTAGTTTCTCAAGAATCATCCTGCTCACTTCCAATGGGTCGGTAATCGGGTGTGCCAAACCTTTATCTTCATAGGCTTTGATATTTTTCTCTCCAGTCAAACGTCTCCATTCGGGATCTAGTGTGTAATGTTCTTCAACAAATTTCTCTGTCGGAACTAGCATCTTTAAACCCACAAGCTTGAGTCCGACACGTTCATAGCGTTGAATAATTTCGCCCATGAGCGAGCGCTGAATACCGTCAGGCTTAATAATCACAAGCGTCCTTTCACGTTTAGGATGTTTCATAACTCTAAGTATACAGGATTTTAAAAATTATTGTGTCAGTATCTCTGCTCCACCTTTAGTCACCACTATCGTGTGCTCAAAATGAGCACTTCTCTTACCATCCACCGTACGATAAGTATAACCGTCTTTGTCGAGTTTAATTTCCTTTGAACCTTCGTTTAACATCGGCTCAATGGCCAATACCATACCAGCCTGAAGGACTTCCCCTTCGCCTTTGACACCAATATTGGGCACATACGGATCTTCGTGAACTTTGTAGCCGACACCGTGTCCCGCAAGCTCTTGAATAATACCGTAACCAAGTGGCCGTACATACCTAGCAATAGCCGAGCCTATATCTCCCACATGATGCCCAGCTTTTACCGCAGAAATAGCAAGTCGCAATGACTCTTCGGTTGCGTCTAATAATTTTCTAGCTTTTTCATCCACCTCACCGACTGCGACGGTAATCGCCGAGTCAGTGATGAGGCCTTTGTGCACCAAACCAAGGTCTAGACTAACAATATCTCCTTCTTTCAGAGTAATGGGATTCTCGTTTGGAATACCGTGGACAATAGCGTCATTTACAGATACACACAAAGTTGCCGGGTAGGGTCTTTTTGCCCCATACGGTTTGTAATTTAAAAATGCCGCCTTGTCACCACCTTCGGCGACGAGCTTGGCAGCGAGATCATCAAGCTCGAGAGTGGTAATGCCCGGGCGGACAGCCTTCTTTAATTCAGCGAGAATAAATGCGTGCCTCTTTCCCCCTTCGCGCAGTATTGCAATCTCTTCTTTTGTTTTTATGGAAATCATAAAGAAAGTTTACTCTGTATTTCTTGCCACACCAGATCAGGAGACTGATCGCCATTTATTTCTAAGAAATTGTAGTCTGGATTATCACGATAAAAAGTCAGTGCCGGAGCTACGTCAGTGTCATACCAGTCCATGCGTTTCTTTACGTCCGCTGCGCCATCGTCGAGACGCTTGCGACCTTCTAGTCGGCGTGTTGCTTCTTCTCTACTGGTGTTGATAAAAATCAAAAACGGCTTTTCTCTACCATAAAAACTAAAGATAGAATCTAAAGTGCCTGCTTCATGAAATTTGCGAGGACTACCATCGGTAATCAAGTGCTCATCACCCTTAAATTTTTCTATCAAAATATGTGACCACATCCAGACAGCAATAAACTCTGGCTGGAGCTCGCCTGCTACGTAAGCCTTTTTTGAAAGCTGTTGAGTATGAGTATCGCCCTGAATAAACTCGCGAAATTCAGCTCCTGTTTGCAAGTAAAAGACCTCTCGAGAGGGGTCTAGCTTTTTTAAATAGTCAGTGAGTCGTGTAGCCTGTGTTCCCTTGCCACATCCGGACCGGCCGATAAAGATAAAATTTTGGGCCTTCATTACTCTCCTAGTATACAAAAAATCGCCCTTTTGGGCAATTGTTCAGAGTAGAATCAAGATTTATGATTCACGATTTATGAATAGGCTCCATTAATCAAGTTAATCAAATTCTGTTACAAAAAAGCGCGCCGTACCCGGCGCGCTTTTTTGTTTTTCCATTTTTAAATCTTACTAAATCAACGAAACTGCCCCAGATGCGAGGCGCAAGCGAGGCTTGCGACCAAGATGTACGAATAGTACTTCGCGGGAGCAAACGAGCGCAGCAACAAAGCAGATGGGATAGTTTCGTTGATTTAGTATTCGCGCATCGAGACTTGAGCGTCTATCTTCTTCATCAAATCCAACACCACAGAAACCACGATAAGGAGAGCTGTACCACCAATCGCAAGTTCTCGAATACCTGTAACCGCTGTCATAATAAGTGGAAGTACCGCGATGAAACCGAGAAAGAGTGCTCCCACGAGAGTCAGTCGAGTCAAAATCTTTGCAATATAAGCTGAGGTAGATTCCCCAGGACGAACACCGGGAATGAAGGCGCCATTTTTCTGGAGGTTAGTGGCGATTGAATTTGGATCAAAGGTGACCGCAGTATAAAAGTAGGTAAACAAGAACACCAAGATAAAGTACAGCACCGCATAAAGAACCCCATCTGGTGCAAGAATACTAGTTATTTTTGAAATGACTGCCGCCACGCCAGCGGAACTCACTCGGGCCACAAAATTTAGAATCATCTGAGGGAAAAGCAATATAGAAAGGGCAAAGATGATTGGAATCACACCAGCCTGATTGACTCGAAGTGGTAAGTAGGTAGAAACACCGCCGTATACTTTGTTGCCACGGACACGCTTTGCATAGGTGATTGGAATCGGCCGCTCAGCCTCGGTCACAACAACCACGCAAACAATAATGATCACCGCGACCACAAAACCAAGCGCATAAATCGGTAACTGAGAAGCATCAGTAAACTTGAGTGCTAATCGACTTAGTGCCGACGGGAGACCAGCCACGATACCGGCAAAGATAATAAGCGAAACACCATTACCAATACCAAACTCGGTAATAAGCTCACCAACCCACATAAGCAGGATAGAACCTGCAGTCACCACCATTACGTTTACAATCAGATCAAATGTAGTGAGATGGACAATTACACCCTGACTCTGAAGCAGTAAAAGAAAACTAAATGCCTGCACAATACCGAGCGGAATCGCAAGAAGTCGAGAATATTGAGAAAATTTGGCTCGTCCCGCTTCACCTTCTTCCTGATACATCGCCTTGAGCTTTGGCGACATCATGGTCAAAAGCTGCATGATAATAGAACCGGTGATATATGGTCCAACACCGAGCATAATGAGTGAGAAACTTGACAAACCTCCACCGGAGAATAGGTTCAAAAGCCCCAAAAACTGGTTACCTGAGATGAGTCGTTCAAGTGCTACTGTATCAATACCTGGAATCGGTACCGCAGCAAGCACTCGAAACAAAATCATGATGAGAACCGTAAACAAAATCCTCTTCTTGAGAATCGGGTCTTTCAGAATCAAACTGATTTTGGTTATGAGATTTTTCATAGCGCGTATTAGGCTACCTTTACTGCCCCACCGGCTTTTTCGATCTTTGTTTTTGCACTTGCAGATACGGCGCAATCAGAAACAGTTATCTTTTTGGTGATTTCTCCGGTAGCGAGAATTTTAATGATTGGCTTAATACCTTTGTAGAGAGAAACGACACCTTTTGCAACCAAACTACCTGGATTTACCATGTCACCAGACTTAAATGTAGTCTCAAGAACATCAAGATTAATCACCACAAACTCTGGCTGAATACTTTTGAATGATGACACACCTCGGCCACGAAGCTTTGGAATTCTTTTAATAAAGTCTCGTAGCTCTGGTCGCTTCTTGCGTCCAGAACGTGCATTTTGCCCTTTGGTACCTCGGCCAGATGTTTTGCCTCGTCGGCCTCCTCGGCCAACTTGCTTGCTCTTTGTATTTGGGGTAACTCTAGATAATGTGTGTAGTTGCATGGTAGTAAATTTATTTGGTCACCTCAGTCGCTCCTGCGAGTGCCTTTGCTGTGGCAACAGAAGCTCTGAGTCGCTTGGTCTGAAGCTGTGAGAGTGCGTCTACCGTTGCTCGAGCAATGTTGAGTTTGTTTTTGCTTCCTGAATAGATTTTTGAGTTGATATCTTTAATACCAGCAAGCTCGATAACGTTTCGAAGTGCACTGCCCGCTACCACTCCTCGGCCTTTTGCAGGCATAATCATGATACGAGCACTTGAGTATTTTGACTCTACTGGGTGTGCGATAGAAAAATCCTTGGTCACATTGACCTTAATCATATTTTTCTTTGCATTACGAGTAGCCTTATCAATAGCGAGAGAAGTGTCTCCTGCTTTACCGAGGCCTACTCCTACTTGACCTTTTTTGTTACCTGAGACCACCGCCACACTAAAGCTGAAACGTCGGCCTCCTGAAGCCACTCGAGTCACTCGGCGAATATTGATGATTTTGGTATCAAACTCTGGCTTTACTCGCTCTTTGAATTCTCGGTTGCCTCCACGTCGAGGTGGTCGTGAACGATTGTCGCGGAAATCAGGACGAGAAGCACCAGCAGCAGACTTTGCTACTGGTGCTGGAATCGCGGTACCAGAAAGAGATGCGCTTTCAACAGGAGCTTTTGTAGGAGCTACCGGAGCCTGTGTATTTGGAGTGGTGTTTGTATTTTCCATGTGTATTAAAATGTAAGTCCTCCTTCTCGAGCAGCATCAGCGACGGCCTTTATCTGACCAGCGTAGAGGAAACCGCCTCGGTCAAAGACCACTTTAGTGATTTTTGAAGCCAGAGCTTTTTTTGCAACCTCGATACCAGTCTCCTTTGCTCGGTCAGACATAGTCTTGCCTTTTGCATCCAGAGATGAGAATGACACGAGAGTCTTGCCAGCAACATCGTCTACAAGCTGTACGTAGACATACTTGTTTGACTTAAAGACACACATTCGAGGTCGTTCTGCGGTACCAGAAATGGTAGAGCGGATTCTCTTGTGTCGGCGGGCAATCTTTTGATTTTTGGCGGTGAGTTTATTCATGTTGATTATGCAGATTTCTTACCCTGCTTTCGGCGGATTACTTCGGTATCATATCGAATACCTTTGCCCTTGTATGGCTCAGGCTTTCGCTGTGAACGTACGTGTGATACAAAACGTCCTACAGACTCGATATCACTTCCAGAAACAGTGATGATATTTTTGTCTGCAGTCACCTTTAGATCAGCTGGGATAGCCACAGTAACTGGGTGAGAAAAACCGAGGGCAAGTGCGAGATTGGTACCTTTTACATCAGATTTGAAACCAATACCTTCCACAACGAGCTTCTTTACGAAAGGTGTGTTGACTCCTGAAAGCATGTTTTCAATATGAGACACATAAGTACCCCAAAGAGCGTTGAGTGCGTTGCTGGTGCGAACCGGCAAAAGAGAGAGGGTCGAGCCGTCGATTTTTATTGCAATATCGGTATTAAAATTTTTAGTGAGTGTTGCGAGAGGACCTTTGACAGTCAAGACACTGCCAGAAAGAGTTACTTCTGTCTTTGCGGGGATCGTG
>SCTV01000018.1 GCA_004298345.1 Patescibacteria group bacterium | reverse complement strand
CATGATCGCAAAGGATGCCGTGCGACTAGGTGTTATACGTGGACTCATGGCGGTATTTACCAACGAGCTCGTAGCCAAAAACAAAGCTCCTCAGGATGCTCTGACTGATGAGGAAGCTATGGCTGTAGTAAAAAAGGCTGTCAAACAGCGCAAGGACTCTATTGATCAGTTTACCAAAGGCGGTCGTGAGGATCTCGCAGTAGATGAAAAAGCCGAGCTCGCGATACTTGAGACATTCCTTCCAAAAATGATGGGTCAAGATGAAATAAAGAAAATCGCTGAAGCACTCAAGGCAAAAATGGGAGTTACAGATAAAGCTAAAATGGGACAGTTTATCGGTGCGGTGATGAAAGAAACTAAGGGTCAGGCCGATGGTATGGATGTAAAAGCGGTGGTCGAAAGCCTGTTTCAGTAAATCTATTCTTGATTGTAAAAATTGAATAAATATGGTATAAAAAACAGAGTCAACGCTCTGTTTTTTATGAATGAATACATGCAAAAAGTGCATGCAGTGGCAAAGAAAGTGGTGGTATGGAGGAAGGTGGAAGAAAACAAAAAGAAGCTAGGCGGTTCTCTGTCAAATCAGATCGCTTGGGTCATATATGAACAAGAGATCCCGGTGCATGAGGCGCCGAGAACTAAAAATTTCCAGAGTCTCGTCGTTGGTGTGGTAAAAGAAATGGAATTAGAAGCCGATGGTTCTGATCCAGAACTTCCACTGTAACCTGTCTCTCCTTCCTCATCACTAAACTCGTCTATCACGAGTTTTTTATTTCAAAAAAATAAAGTGACCTAACAAAAAATAGTGACAAAAAACATAAAAAATGATATAGTGCTCTCTGTTCCAGTATAGGGCTCTATCGTCTAATGGTTAGGACACGGCCTTCTCAAGGCTGTAATCCGGGTTCGACTCCCGGTAGAGTCACAGAAATTTGCGGAGCACAATTTTGTGACTCTACGCAAGCGCTGGATCGCTTGCATCCGGGAGTCGAAGCCTCGATGAGTAGATTTTTGATTTCGTAATCGAATGATAAAAATCTCCATCGAGGGTACTGACCGAGTAGCGGTCGAATCTCCCAGTAGAATCGTCGGCAAAAAAATTAACGCTTTTGCCATTCGGGCTCCTGCCTCACCAAAAGTGCTTCTCTCTGCTCAGGATGTGCCATGACTTCCAATACCGCACGCTCCATACGCATGCCCTGAGAGCCCTTGATCAAAACAACATCTCCAGACTGTATCTGCTGTTGCAAAAATTGTCCGGCGCATTCTGAATCCTCAAACTCAAAAATTTTCTGTGGATCCATTCCTGCACTGAGCGCACCCTCTTTGGCCCCCTGCATTCGTAACCCAACCGGCACAAAAATATCTGCAAAAGAAACCGCTTGGACACCCACTTTTTTATGTTCTTCGGCAGAAAATTTGCCGAGCTCGAGCATATCTCCCAACACCACCATCTTTCGCCCAGATATATGGAGATTTTTGAGTGTTTCCAGAGCCTGAGAAGTCGCCACCGGAGAAGCGTTGTAGGTATCGTCAATAAGTACCGTGTTTTTAATCCCCGAAATCAAATTCATTCTCCCTCGTGGAGGAATGTGTGTATCCAGAGCCTCGGTAATCTTTACAAGATTCATTTGTTGCGAAATACCGACAGCCACCCCCGCTAACACCGGCAAAATATGCTGTTCCCCCAACACGTGATCGAGGATGACCGGCAGACAGTTGCCATGCACATTTATTTTAAAATTAAGTCCTTTTGGAAACTCTTTTTCATCATTTTTATCATACACTACTGAAACATTTGAAGAGACAACGTCAGCACCGATATTCATACCAAACGTGAGGCATTTGGCTTTCGCTTTTTCCTTAAATTTCATCGTGTCGTGATCGTCATGATTCAAAATCAACGCACCTTCCTTTTTCAGCGCGTGGACGAGATATCCTTTTTCAGCAATCAGCTCGGCACGAGATTTGAAATTCTCCACATGCACCGGCACTTCACCAAAACGCGTCACCACTACCACATCAGGAAAGAGCCACTTGGTAATATTTTTTATATCTCCAGGATAATCCGCCCCCACCTCGAGCACCAGCCATTGCGGATACGTATTTTTAAAAAGCACGAGCTCAACACCTCGAAGAATATTTCTAGCCCATAAAAAAGGATTGCTCCAGCCATTGTGACAGCCGAGAATGGTCAATGGTACCCCAATATCACTATTAAAACTTTTTTCACTTTTGCGCACAAAAAACTCAGAAGATAAAACCGTGTAGATGGCATCCTTGGTGGATGTTTTGCCCACACTACCAGTAACGGCGACAATTTTTGGCTTGTATTTTGCAAGCACCACTTTCGCGAGTAGGGTAATTTTAAAAACAATTATTTTTTTAAACAGATTTTTCATAAGGATAAAGATGAGAAAGTAAGAATACCTGTGTTATCTATCTGGCGGAATCTCGTAATACGTAATCAAAAACTTGGTAGTATCCATAAACGGCTGAACAAGGGTCTCAGAGGCAAATTTTGCCCCTTTGGGATATACCGTATAGAGGAACACCAAGAACCGAGGATTATAGGCTGGAAAATAGCCAAAAAATGAATGCAGGTTCCGATCATCATAATACCCCCCTCCCTGAGGATTAGCAATCTGTGCAGTACCGGTCTTTGCGGCAATACTGTATCTATCCATCTTCATGGCACCACCCAAAAGTCCTGTATCAAAAGCCTGTACGAGCATCCGAGTAATTTCTGTGGATGTTTCCTTTTTAATTACCGATTTACCGAGAGTCGGCTCGATCTTTTTTGAAATGCCGACTGAATAATGTATCTCTTTGACAATATGTGGACTGATCAAAAAACCTCCGTTACCTAGAGCAGAAAGAGCTCGCACCGTGGCGATCGGGGTCATGGCAATACCCTGTCCATACGCAGCGGTTGCATGTTCTATATCACGAGTACTTTTGAGATTTTGTACCAGGTCCTTTGCTTCATTTGGCAAATCAATGCCAGTAGACTCACCGAGACCAAAATCAAGCATATAACGAGAAAAAGAGTCCTTGCCCACCTGCCCCATCACAAAGGCTGCACCAGTGTTTAGAGACTGGTTGAGCACCTCTTGCATAGATGTTTTCGGCCCACGACCCTTGAGATCATAATTGGATATTTTTTTATTATTAAAGATGAGAAAGCCCTCGTCGTTGTAGGTCGTGGTAGCAGTAACTCTGCCGGTGTCCAGACCAATAGACATAGTGATAGGTTTAATAATCGAACCCATTTCGTACACACTTTCTACCAGTGGATTGGTAAAAACATCACTGTTTTTTTCATTTTGGAGAGCATTTGGGTCAAATGTGGGATATACTGCAAGTGCGTAGATTTCACCTGTTTTTGGATCAATAATAATGCCCCCCGACAGCTCAGAGTTCCATTTCGTGTGCATTTTTTGAATAATACCCTCGAATGCATTTTGAACTGTTGGTTCGATGGTAGCAACAATGTCGCCCTCGAGTGGTGTCTCAGTTGAAATAGACTTTTTTATATTTGAAAAAATTTCCGCAAAAAAGTTTACGTACAGATCATTTGTGTTACGTGTGAGTACGCCTTCATATGAACGTTCAAGTCCATAGCGACCAGCGAGAGTCTCATCATTGGCACGATAACCAATAAAACCAACTGTATGTGAAGCAAGCTTTTGTGCCGGATACACACGCCAACGCTCTTTGTAAACCTGCACACCCGGGATAGCTAGTTCACTGATTTTTGTACCACTTTCCTTTGACACCCGCTTCATGATCTCTTCGTATGGGTCATCTTTTTTCAAAGATTTTTGCAAGAAAGATTCTCGCTCAAGTGTGGGTACAATCGGCTTGAGTGCTGTGTAGGCTTTTTCTGCGTCAACAAGCAGCTTTGGATTGATAACCAGAGTAAAACCTTCTTTTACACTAGCCACACTGACTCGTCCACCATCTTTTGCTTCAAAATAAATATTACCACGGTCAAAAGTGTTTTGATTTGGTCGAGCGTACTGTCTATCTGCTCGCTCACTATACTGATCACCACGCACAATCTGTACAAAATACAATTTTCCCACAAGCACACACGCTACCAAAAAGATAACGCTTAACAAAAAGCGAATTCTGTTAAGAGTCTGTCTAGAATCTAACCGCATATTATTTTTGTAATGACAAATTGCTTGCCTGCCCACACCTCCAAATTTCGACTGCAAATCACCCACTTCTTGTCAGCGTATCTCGATATGCTTCCTCGAATTGTCTGATTTTCGCTCGAAATTTGAAGGTGTGACTTAGGCATTAGATTCTAGACAGACTCTGTGATTAAATCGCATTATTAAATGACAAAGTTTTTGCAGTATTCTGCTTTGAGATAAAGTGAGGCTCTGAAGCTGGCTTGAATCCACGGCTATATGCTACTTCCAAAGTGATAGAGTTTTTGAGCGCAATATAGTTGGCGTTCAGATCTGCAACATGAGAGACCAACGTGGCTCGTTCTTTTCCAAAATTTTCTCGAAGCACGATATTATGTACCGTAGTTTTTAACAAAAATCCGTAGATACTAAACAAAATAAAGAGAATAGCGATCAGCCCAAAAAATATCTTTTGTTCGAGTCTTGAAACATTTTGTATTTGGTTTTTGATTTGTTCAGTCATATGATTTTATATTTTTTGAAGAGTTCGTAATTTGGCGCTTCGTGCTCGAGGATTTTCTGTCAATTCTTGTTCTCCGGCAATGATTGGTTTCTTATGTACTAAAAGTGCTTTTTTCTCTACCACCCGATCTTTAAAAAAGTTTTTGACTATCCTATCCTCAGTACTGTGGAAAGAGATGACGGAGAACCTCCCTGCGGGCCGAAGACGCTCAAAACCTTTGCTCAAGCCGTCCCGCAAACTTCCCAGCTCATCATTGACCGCGATACGCAATGCTTGAAAAGTCTTTGTCGCCGGATGAATCTTTCGGTGCTGGTAGCTATTTGGCACGGCACTCATGATGATTTCCACGAGCTCGAAGGTAGTTTTGATAGGGGCTGTTTCTCTCGCTTCTACTATCGCTTTTGCAATCCTTCTTGAGTATCTCTCCTCACCGTATCCATAAATCACGTCAGCAATATTTTCTTCGTCCCAGGTGTTGACGATATCGTATGCAGTAAAACCTTTGACACCTCCTTCTTTTTTAAATGACATCGAGAGTGGCTCATCTTTTTGAAAAGTAAAACCTCTACCCGATTCTTCGAATTGATTTGAGGAAAGACCGAGATCGAGAAGGATCTTGTCTGCTTGTTTGTATCCAATGGTGTCGAGAACAACATCGATATTTCGGAAACTATCATTGACCAAAGTTACATTCCCCTGCGCGAGTCGATCTTTAGCCTTTGCAAGAGCATCGGTGTCGAGATCAATACCGACAATCTGCACATCCTTGCCAAAAAGCTCAACCACCGCACTACTGTGTCCCCCACCATTGACCGTACCATCGACAAAGACATTACCTTTTTCAAAAGCGAGATCCGTAAGCACTTCTTGTAAAAGAACACTTTTGTGGATCATGAGATTACAGTATGCCGACCTGGCCAAGCTTTTCTGCGAGACTATCAGCCTGTTTTTCGACGACCTTTTTGTATTCAATCCACGACTTCTCGTTCCAAATTTCCACTCGACTCTGCACACCGATGAGCACCACTTTTGTTTTTAAGTTTGCTCGCTCTTTTAGAAAATCTGGAACCAAAATTCGCCCGATTGTATCCACGTCCACCTCCACCGCACCTCCCAACATATATCTGTTGAAACTTCTGTTGTTGGCACTCAAAAGCGACGACTCGCCAAGCTTGCTAGAAATTCCTTTCCACTGCTCCATCGTAAATATCCACAAACAACCATCGAGACCTGGAGTAACCACAATTTTTTTACCCATCTCTTGGCGAAACTTCACCGGAAGTGAAAGTCTGTTCTTATCATCTATGGTGTGTGTATATTCGCCGATAAGCATATGAGTAGATTTAAGACTTAGGATTCAAAAAGTTAGATGGAGAAGGTTTCTTTACCAAAACAAGCTCTCGAACTTTTACTCCTTTCATTTTGTAAAAAACAATTTTCTGTTCCCTACCTGCCACCATCGTCTTCGAAACAATTCTTGTGATTTTCATGGTTTTTTGTGTTTTATTATTTCCTAAAGTAATTTTTCAATAAAAAAATTACTTGGACGAACATTTTTACCTTAAAATGTTTTAGTCCCACTTCATCCCACTTATCCTATATTTTATAACACTTCATCCCACAACACAAATAAGTTATCCACATTTCAATTACGGATCACAACCCCATGTATTCCAACGGCTCGAGGAGTGGAGACGACGAAGATACAGGAGCCATACTGGTGGCGGGAGTACTGAGCTCAGTAGAGCGAATGTGACAAGGTCTAGCAAGACGTGTTACAAGATAGTAGAGAGCCGTTAAAATGGCTTAACCAGGGCATACAAAATACCCCGCAAAATCAACAGATTTTGCGGGGTATTTTGTATATTCGGTTTATTTTTTATCCTCCTTTGGTTTCATCAAAGGAAATGCCTGTGTCTCACGGAGTGGTTTATCGGCAAGGATTGCAAAAAGGCGCTCTCCAAAACCAAAGCCACAAGTCGGTGGCATGCCATGTTCAAGCATCTCCACAAACTCGTCGTCTGGCATCATCGCCTCAGTGTCACCAGACTCGATTAATTTTCTCTGTGCATCAAAACGCTCTTTTTGATCAATCGGATCATTCAGCTCAGAATACCCTCTTCCCACTTCACTTCCGGCAATCAGTGGCTGAAACATTTGTGCAACCTGTGTACCCAATACCGACTTTGCAAGTGGGGCCACCAGCAGAGGATGATTTATTAGGAAGGCTGGACCAGAGATATTTTTACGGCAATATTTCCAGAGAGTATCAGTAAGACGCTCCTTGTTATCACCTTCGTATTTAGTTTTAAGCTCATCGAGCTTTTTCTTCATGTCTTTTTCGGAAGCAGTGATAACATTTAAACCAGTTTGTTTTTCTATCTCTTTAACATAGTCAACTTTCTTCC
>SCTV01000017.1 GCA_004298345.1 Patescibacteria group bacterium | reverse complement strand
GCTCTTCCGATCTTGTATGAATATGTATATTCACCAAGCAGAAGTGGTATTTTTAGAAAACCGGCTATCTTTTCAGCCATAAGAAAAGAATTCTTTTTACAAAATTTACTCAAAGGAGATTTGTTGGTCGCATATAGAATATATTTTTTCCCTGGATCAAGTTTACTATCTATAAAGTTGGCAAGCTCCTTACTATACTGATTTATTACTTCAACCTTTCCCAATTTAAATAAAGAATACCGTTCCGCTATCTCAGGAGTAACTTCATTATATAGAGAATGTTTTTGAACAACAGTCATGGCGGTTATTTTTCAAACTTAATACCTTTGATTCTCTGAATTATTTCTGTACTAGAGACCGCCCCGTCTGTACTAGCAAATCTGACTTTTATTTTAGGAAATTTGTTTTCAATAATCCCTTTGTACTTTCGACGATATATTTTTTTACCTCCCTCTGTTGCAAACACAAGGATGTCTGGCTCAAGAAGCTTTAGAACGGGGTCACTGTACGCTGACTCATCTGTTATAAACACATAATCTGCGACAGTAAGCGCAGAGATAGTGTTCGCACGTTCTTTTTCTCCAAAAACCAGTTCTCTGTGTTTTCTTTTTTTCGCATCTTTATCACTCGCGACACCCACAATTAACACATCACCATATTTTTTGCTTTTATTCAGAAAATCAATGTGTCCTGAATGCAGGATATCAAAAGTTCCACCCACAAGGACGGTTTTCTTGTTTTTTATGTTTTTATTACTAGCTAATTGTCTAATTGTAGTAATGCTCATTTCGATTGGGCACAATTAAAGAGGTTGGTATTACTAGTACCTTAACAATAATTAGAAATTTGGCAACTGGCTGGGGCTAGTTGGACGCTTCGCTATCGAACTCTTTGGAGACCAGATCTTTTGTGCGGTAGTTGGACCATGAGTACATTTATCGCCCGCGCTCACCTCGGTCTGGGCAAAGATGACCGGCTAGTTGGACGCTTCGCTATCGAACTCCTGGGGAACCCACGGTTCTCCCAATCCTTCCTCCACGGGAAAACGCCTGTTTTCCCGACCCCTTTCCGGTTCGATTCCAACTACGCCGAAAAATTTGACTTCGTAAAATTTGTGCGGCTAGTTGGAATCGAACCAACGACCCTCTGCTTAAAAGGCAGGTGCTCTACCGACTGAGCTATAGCCGCATATTTGAATTTATTCTCCCTTTGTAAAGGCCGTCCACAGGTGTCGATCACAGACGATCGACCAGCAAGTACTCGAGACGGAGAATTTTGAATTCCAAAGCCCTCCACGACAGAGTGACTTCTGGTGCTTCTTACAGAAGCTGTACACCTTTCGCTTTTTGAGTACAAAATACTCAAGGTCTTGCGAAAGTGTCCCCACACTTTCTCACCCTTTACAAAGGGAGAATAAATACAGGAAACAAAAGAGAATATATCAGAAAAAACGAGTTTCCGCTAGTCCAACGAGGTTTTAAATTACCGTTTCAGTATCCAAGCCTCGAGCGCGAGGGAGAAATCACAGAGGCCTCGATGGGAGTCGTGGTACATGGAGACGAGCTCGGAAGACATGGTTTTGAGGGTAGGTTCATCGTACGCACGAGTGTTTTTCTTTACCAACATATCTTTTACTTTCCAAAAGAGCAGACCGTGTATTTGCTCAGGTACCGAGCCCGTTTCCTGCGCTCGCAGATAGAGCATCCAGAGCTGTTTCTTGTCCCCCGCCCCGAGAGCATTGGTCAGAGAAAAAACATCAAACTTGTCTGCTTTTGCCTCTGACTTAGCCTTTGCATACTCTGTGATCTTCTCGGCTCTTTTTTCAAATTTGCCCAAAATTGCTTTAGTTAGCGCACCTTCAAGAAAAATGAAAATATTTTCTGACTTCTGCATATCAGAAAGTCGATCAATAATATCCCCTGCCACTTTTTTATTCTCCAACACTCGGTCAAAAAAGATGAGTTGTTTATTTTCAAACAAACCCTGCCCACCGATATACTCATCGAGCGACAAACTTTCCTGTCCGTTATTTTCCACTTTTATAAACGATGCATCCGGCTTCTTTTTTTGCAAAGACGCAATAGTGGCCTGTGCCTTTTTTAGGGCAGAGTCGGTATCAGTGCCATACATGAGATAGATCATAAGGTAAGTATAGATGATTTAAGTTTTTTTGCCAAAAACCAAGGTGGCTCTGTAGAGCCACGCTAAAAGGCTAAACCCGTGTTTAGCCTTTTAGCGTGGCTTAAAATGGTCATTGGTCGACCTAAATTTTCTTCATCTCCCCCCAATTCTCCCCCACGCTCGCTTCGGCTTCACAGACTACGCCGTGAATATCTTTTGGATCGATGATGCGCTCCATTATTTTCTTCACCGCAGGGACCACTTTTTCTATCAAATCTTCTCGCACTTCATACACAAGCTCATCGTGCACTTGCAAAAGCACCCGCACTGAATCCTCCATACCCTCTTTTTTCAAATAATCTTCAATCTGAATCATCGCGAGCTTTACAATATCCGCCTCGGTCCCTTGTATCGGCGCGTTGATCGCCATGCGCTCAGCAGCAGCACGAATAAAAGGTAATTTTGATTTTATCCCTTCAAAATATCTGCGCCGTCCAAAAAAAGTTTCCGTGTAGCCAAGACGATACGCACTGGCCTTTACTTCATCCAAATAAGTCGCGAGACCCGAGAAATTAGCAAAATAATCATTATAAAATTTCTGTGCATCAGCTCGAGCGATCGGCGTCGGTGCCACACCATCGGCACTTTCGGGAGCGAGATTGGTCTGGAGCGCCGTCACGCCCATGCCGTACATGATGCCGAAGTTGATCACCTTGGCCTGACGTCGCATATCTTTGGTCACCGCGCTTCGCTCAACACCAAAGACCTCCGATGCCACTGCCGTATGAATATCTTCTTTGTTTCTAAAAATGGCGAGCATCTTTTCATCTCTCGAGAGAAATGCGGCGATACGAAGCTCGATCTGTGAGTAATCAAAGGCCACAATCTTGAAACCTTTTTCGGCCACAAAGGCATGGCGAATGGCTCGTCCGAGATCGCCCTTATTTGGAATGTTTTGTAAATTTGGATTTTGAGAAGCCATACGCCCAGTGGTACTGCCAGCGGGGATAAACTGCGCGTGGATACGGCCGTCATCACGAATGAGCTCGGGAAGAGTGTCGATATAGGTACCAAGGAGTTTTGAAAGCTCGCGATGCTTGAGAATGAGCGGGATAATCGGATGTGTGTGTTTTATCTTTTCCAACTCAGACTCTTTGGTAGAAAAGTTGCCGGTCGAGGTTTTTTTCTGACGCTTTCCCGCGAGACCCATCTTTACAAAAAGGATATCTCCGAGCTGTTTTGGTGAAGCAACGTTAAAATTCTCCATGCCCGACCCTTGGGTATAGGGGCCGGCAAGAGAAATAATTTCCTTTTCTATCTTTGCGAGCTGGGCATGATAGTCTATGGAAAGTTTTTTCAGATACTCGGTGCTTACCCGCACGCCGACTCGCTCCATTTTTTCGATAATAGGAATGAGCGGTAATTCTATCTCATCAAATACCTTTTTCGAGCCGGGTTCTTTTTCAAGACGAGCAAAAATAATTTTCTCGGCCTCGGCGAGAGTCTCTGTGCGTGCATAAGCGAGAATATCCTCTCTTTCAGGATTGGTTTTGTTAGAATCAAGCACCCAAAGAGCGACGGCCAGGCGCTTGAAGGCGTCCGGTGGGAAGGATTCGGTTGGGAGAAGAGATGGAGTGGAAGGAGCGGCGGTCTCTCCTCCGCTCTGGTCACCCGCCGGCGTGGTCGCCGGCAGTTTGATCCCAAGCACTGCTTTCAATCTTGCGATCAATGTCCGAAACTCAAGCTCTGTAAAAAACGCTTCGGCCTTTTTTACGTCCACCGTGTCGCTCCAAGTTTTTTCAGGAATAACAAACTCAATCGGCGCATCACGACGTATCGTACCGAGCATTTTACTAAACTCCGCCTCTTCCTTACCGGCTTCGAGCAACCCAATAATGCGCTCACTGATCCCCGCGTCCACAAAAGCTTGCCGATCTTTCTTTAACTTTTTATACATCTGCTCAATCGAGCCGAAGGTCGTGATGAGAGTCGTTGCCGTCACCTCACCAATACCCTTGATACCAGGAATATTATCTGACGGATCACCTCGCAGACCTTTATAATCAGGCAAAAGCTCCGGCCCAAATTTAAACCGCTCTCTCACCCCATCTTCGTCATACAAAACCGTATCTTTAATCCCCTTTTTTAAAGTATACACTTGCACTTTTTTGTCTGACACGAGCTGGAGAGTATCCATATCGCCTGAGGCGATCACGATATCAATATCTTTTCTTTTCTTGAGTTGCTCGACTATCGTCCCGAGCATATCGTCGGCCTCAAATCCAGCGAGATCGTACATAGGAATGCCAAAAGCTTCAAATACTTCTCGCGAACGCTTCATTTGCGCTATGAGCTCATGATCGGCCTTGGCGCGACCGGCTTTGTAATCTTTGAATGCTTCGTGACGATAGGTCGGCTTTGGGAGGTCGTATGCAGCAGCAAGATAGTCTGGTTTCAAATCACCAATGATTTTGATAAGCATGGTCGAGAGACCAAAAAGTGCTCCAGTCGGCTCACCTTTACTCGACACAAAATCAGGCAGAGCGTGATAAGCGCGATGAAGGATCGCGTGGGCATCGAGCAACACCAGCCTCTTTACCCCCTCTTTTCCTTGCCCTTTTTGCTCGGTTTTTTTCATACCGATATTGTAGCATTTTTTAATCGTACCTCGCGATAATCGGTAAAATACTCCACCCCCAGATACACTGATTATACGCACGTGCGTATAATCAGTGTATCTGGGGTCACTTGAGAGTTTTGTGGATCGTAATTAATTAAAAAAGCGCCCTACATGCAAAGTAGCGACGCCAAACAAACTCAGAATCTAAACCAAACTCCACCTGTCCCATGACGTGGTGGCAACGGCTTATTTTTTGATTCAGACCCCTTCGACCACCAGGAGACTAGAACATGGATAGCACACCAAAATGCCCATCTCCCTACCGTCGAGAGGAAAACAACCGTCACAAAGATCGAGAACAAATAGCCCAAGGCAGTCATTATTCTCTCAAACGAAGCGGTTGGACTAATCCATTCCGAAACGAAAAGGGGGAGAACGATGCTGGGAAAGGCTAGGATCACCCACATCGTCCATCTTTGGCGACGGCGAATTTGGTTGTCTGAGTTCCACGCACGACCAGCCAACCCTTGAAACCAACGATTGTTTTTCATACACATTTTTAATGAAGAGCGACCACCCATGTTCAATCCTACCCTAAATTTTTCTGTTGTCTAGTTACTGATGTCTAGCTGCTAATTTTCCAACTCCATTATTCTCGTATTTTCATCCACAAATTCAAACTTAAGCCGAAAATGATCTTTTGGCATAATATCCGCTACTCGCTCTGGCCATTCTATTAAAATAAGGTTTTTTGGATCATTTAAAAGCTTTTCAAAACCAAGTACCGCTAGCTCGGCACCCTTTTCGAGTCTGTAGGCATCTATGTGTATAAGCTGTGTAAAAGGTAGTTTAAACTGGGGAGAACTTTGTGGAGAAGTGGTCGAACAACCCTGTGGAAAAACTGTCGACGGGCTGTGTTTTAAAGGGTATATCTTTTCAATCACAAAGGTCGGACTAGTGATGGTTTCCATAATTCCTAGCTCTTTTGCGAGACACTGTGTAAAGGTGGTCTTCCCCGCTCCGAGGTTACCGTAAAGACCGACAACGGTCGCAGAAGAAGCCTTGCCACGATCAGCAAGTTTTTCTAAAAAATCTTTTGCAAAACTAGCGGTCTCTAATACTGAGTGACTAATAAATTCCATATAATAAATAGTATAACAAAATAAGCCAAGCTTTTTTAACTTCGACTCGAGCGCTCGTTAAGATAAAAAGCCAGATGAACGAATCACCTAGCGGACACAAAGAATCACATTTCCAAAGTGGCGGTGATCTTGATCACCGGTTGACCACTATACTTCTGGATTCCAGTAGCCGAATCGTTTGAAACCGTCAATCTGATGCACGGGTCTTCGTGGATGACCCCTTGAAAAAGAATGCAGTCGGCATCCTTGCCCAAGAAATGCACCAGGAAGCCTTTTTGCTGAGAAAACTTTGTGACTGCCAGAATGATTTCGCTGTCTTCAATGCGACGCTGACAATCGAGTGCAAGCGCCACGTTGTCCCAGTTCTCAACCTTCGGCTTTTGAAATTTGACACCGAGTTCGCTAGCCACGAAGCGGACAATCTCAGCGCGATTGATGATCTCAAGAAGATCGTCTTTAGTGTAAGTTTTCATGCGGTAGTCTTTCTCTAAAACCCGACAGACCGACACAACCAGGGAAACCATACCACAATAAATATAAAAAGGGAAAGGGCTTCCGTGAAGAAGCCCTGACTTGAAACTATCCTGCGCTGGTTTAGCGCAGATCATCCTCCGAGATTTCGGGGATGCGAATCTGTGGTGTTGGATTGCGATACCCTCCACCACCCGAGTAAGGATTGAAGATGGGCTCGAGACAGACGTAGCCATCAAGAACCTTTACTGGCTCACCATTCTTTTTGTAGGTGATGGAGTAAGCCACGTCCATCCGCTCGGTGACGCGCAGGTCTTTATACGCCGTCGTAAGACGTGGAATGGTCATCGGGGTGAATTGGGGGAAACTCACTTCCACCTCAAACTTTGACCGATTCACCACCTGCAGAGTCTGGATGACCGTCGAGGAGTATCCCACCCCGCCGCCCGCCGTGATCGGCGTGCCATAACGAGGCGCATGGAAGTCCTTGAAACTGCAACCAGTCCCGAGTGCCATCGCAACAGCCGCCACGACCAACACCAACATTTTGAAGAGCTTCTGCATAGACTTTCAACCGTCCTTTCTGAATTTGATTGTTTACCGCATATTCTGAATCAGACCCTATTATACACCCATTCGTATCTTTTGTCAAGTAGTATCCCCCACACCCATAGAGTGATATAATTACGCTCATATTAAGCCAATTTTAGACATACTCACTTATTCTCATGGTCCAATTTGACGAAGAAAAACAAAAATTAAAAATTGATGATCTTCACAAGAAAGAAGAGGAAGAGCTCGCCCAGCTTCTCGCCAGTCGCTATGGTATTAGCTATATCGACCTCCTCACTGTCGCCATCAACACCGACGCGCTCGGCCTTATCAAAGAAGAAGATGCTCGCCGTGGCAAGCTCGCAGCTTTTGGACTAGTAGATAAAAAAGTCAAAATTGCAGTACTCTCTCCAAAATCAGATACCACAAAAGAAGTCCTTTCCGAGCTCGTTGAACGCGGATATACCACTCAAATACACATGGCGAGTACTGCGAGTCTTGAAAAAGCTTGGAACACCTACAAAGACGTCGCCTTTGCTCACGAAACCAAAGCAGGTGCACTCGAAATTTCCAACCAGCAAATCCTCGAGGTCATCAATCAGGTCAAATCCGTCGCTGACATAAAAAAACTGATTGAGGAGCTCCTCGCTTCAAATAAATCTTATCGCATCTCTAAGATACTCGAAATTATTCTTGCTGGTTCCCTCTCTATCAGTGCCTCTGACGTACACATCGAGCCAGAAGAGAAAATCGTCCGCATCCGTTATCGTCTCGACGGAGTGCTCACCGAAATTCTTACTTTCGATTCCGAAACATACGGCCTACTCCTTTCTCGCATCAAACTACTCTCGGGATTAAAGTTAAACATCCGCCAAGATGCACAAGACGGTCGTTTCAGTATCAAGCTTGTAGACACTGATATCGAAATCCGTACCTCTGTCCTCCCCGGTGCCTATGGTGAGTCGATCGTACTCCGCGTACTCAATCCCAAAAATATCGCGGTGCCACTCGAAGAGCTCGGCATTCATCCAAAACTTTTAAAAATACTGGAACAAGAAACGGAGCGTCCTGACGGTATGATCCTCACCACCGGTCCAACAGGTTCCGGAAAGACCACCACGCTCTACGCTTTTTTGCGTCGAGTCTATAGCCCCGGTATTAAAATAATCACCATCGAAGACCCGATTGAGTATCACCTCCCTGGTATCGTACAAACACAGACCAATGACAAGGGCTACAACTTCCTCGACGGTCTCCGCTCAGCACTCCGCCAGGACCCAGACGTGATCATGGTGGGAGAAATCCGTGACGCCGAGACCGCTGCTATTGCGATCAACTCTGCTCAGACAGGTCACCTCGTATTCTCAACTCTCCACACCAACAACGCCGCCGGTGCCTTCCCCCGCTTGATCGACCTCAAAATTAATCCCAAGGTCCTCACTTCGGCCATCAACATTTCCCTCGCCCAGCGCCTCCTCCGCAAACTTTGTCCTTATTGTAAAAAAGAAATAGCAATAGAAGGTCCTGCAAAGATAACCATTGACCGAGTACTCGCCAGCCTCCCTGCTGATGAAAAAGTTTCCAATACTTCCAAAATGTGGGTACCTACGGGCTGCGAAAAATGTAACTCTACCGGCTACAAAGGACGTATCGGTATTTATGAAGCGATCCTCACCGATGAGGCTATCGAGCAGGTTGTGATAAATAATCCAAGTGAGAGAGAAATAAAAAAGGCAGCGGTACCTCAAGGTATCCTTACTATGGAGCAAGACGGTGTAGTGAAAATTCTTTCCGGAGTTACTTCCCTCGACGAGCTAGCACGCGTGATAGATGTGACGGAGTAGTGCCCACAGCGTCACTTGACCCTTGTTTCCTTTCTCTATATGCTACAAAGTAGATACCGATGCACCGCCCACTCACGGGCTGGTGAAGGTATGGTTTTGAGACAAACATATGAGCTTCCTAATACCACCTCTTTTGGTAATCGGGACCTCCGTTCTTTTTTACCACTTCCTGAAATACTGCGAAAAGCACCGGTGCAAACACTGTGG
>SCTV01000089.1 GCA_004298345.1 Patescibacteria group bacterium | reverse complement strand
CGCCTTCGTTCCGGAACACGCGCCCCAGCTCGTAGACCTTGGGCATCCCGCCGATGATGAGCTTCTTTAAAGGCAGCTCCAAGGCGATGCGCAT
Source organism: Patescibacteria group bacterium (assembly GCA_004298345.1). GTDB lineage: Bacteria > Patescibacteriota > Minisyncoccia > Phycocordibacterales > PALSA-1337 > SCTV01. Next base: position 6,410 of record SCTV01000089.1, on the reverse strand, counting down.
CACCATGTCGGCGTCCAGGGCGTTGAAGTGCGTGTCGAAGGGCGTCGCGGTGGCGCCGCCGGCCTGCTGCAGGAGGATGGGGGTCTCCACCTCGAGGTAGCCCTCGGCGTCCAGGACCTTGCGCACCGCGGTGACGACCTTCGAGCGGGCGACGAATCGCCGGCGCACCTCGTCGTTGGCGATGAGGTCCAGGTGCCGGTGCCGGTAGCGGGTGTCGGTGTCCTTGAGGCCCGAGTGCTTGTCGGGCGGGGGCAGGAGGGCCTTGGCCAGCAGCGTGAACTTCTGGGCCTCGACGGTGATCTCCCCGGTCTTGGTCTTGAAGACGATGCCCGTCACGCCGATGAAGTCGCCCAGGTGCAGGCCCTTCTTGACGGTCTGGTAGGAGTCTCCCAGGTTGTCGAGCTTGAAGTAGACCTGGAGCTTCTGGCCGTCGTCGTCGATATGCCCGAAGGCGGCCTTCCCCATGACCCGCAACAGGGCCACGCGGCCGGCGACGGTGACGACGTGCTCGGTCTTCTGCTCGGGCGCCAGGTCCGCGCCAAGCGGCAGCACCTGGGCCGGCGTATGGGTCTTCTCGAAGCGGTGGGGGTAGCAGTCGACGCCGCGGGCCTGGAGCTCCTTGAGGCGCGCGAGGCGGTCGCCGCGCGGGTCGGAGGATTCTTCCGCCACCGGGTTAGGCCGCGGCGTTCTTGCGTCCATCGAGGATGCTCCCGATGAGCTCGCGGAGCATCTTCGGGTCGAAGGGCTTCTGCACGTACGCGGCGACGTTCGGGGCCATCTCGAAGAGGTCGCGCATCTTCTGGCCCTTGGCGGTCAGGACCAAGATGGGGATGGCCTTGGTCTTGGGCTCCTTCTGGAGCCGGTTGTTCAAGGTATAGCCGTCCATCACGGGCATCATGATGTCGAGGATGATGAGGTCGGGCTTCGGGGCCTCGGGGGAGGGGGGTTCGACGCCGAGGCGCTCGAGGGCGGCGACGCCGTTGCCGGCCTCGAGGATGCGGTGGCCGTCCTTCTCGAGGATGAACTTGAGGAGGGTGACGATCTCCGGCTCGTCGTCGACGACCAAAATGGTTCCTGTTTGGCTCATGGCTTGAAGATGCAGTTGACCATCTCGCGCAGTCTCTGGGGGTCGAAGGGCTTCTCCAAGACCGCCGCGACGTTCGGCTGGTGCTCGAAGAGCTCCCGCGTCTGCCCCTTGGCCGTCAACATCAAAATCGGCACGTGCTTCGTGCGCTCGGCTTCGCCGGCCCGCCGCGCCACGGTGTAGCCGTCGAACACGGGCATCATCACGTCCATGATGACCAGTTCCGGCAGCTTCACGTCGGCGGCCGGCTCGAGGCCCAGCTTGGCCAGCGCTTCGCCGCCGTGGTACGCGGTGTCGACCTCGTGGCCGTCCTTCTTGAGCAGGAAACCCACGAGGGTCACCACGTCCCGCTCGTCGTCGACCACGAGAATGCGGGCCACGCGGGAAGTGTACTCGATTTCAGGTAATCCGGCAAAGGACGCAAGGCCGAACAGGCGGGTTTAGGGCGAGATCAGCGTGCCTTGCGGTCGTAGGCGGCGCGCTTGGCGGGGTCCCCGAGCGTCTCGTAGGCCTGTGAGATGTCCTGGAACGCGACGGTCATGGCCTTCACGAGGGCTGCGTCCTTCGTCCGGGACTTGTCGGGATGGAAGGCGGCGGCGGCCCGACGGTAGGCGGACTTGACCTCCGCCGGCGACATGTCCCGGGTCGCCCCGAGCCTCTCGTAAAAGTCGTCCGACAGCGGGTTGGCCGCTGGGGTCTTGGGCGGCCCGACGCGGTCGTACTCCGCGCGCTTGGCCGGGTCGCCGAGGATCTCGAAGGCTTCCTCGATCTTCCGGTACGCCATGGTCAAGACGATGAGGGACCGCGTGTCCCGGTCGAGATACCGCTCGGGCCGGTAGAGCTCGGCGGTCCTGCGGAACGCCGCCTCCAGCTCCGCGGCCTTCATGCTTTTGGCCGCCCCCAGCCGCTGGTAGAGGTCGCCCGACATGGGCTCCGCCTTGGGCGCGGCCTTGGGCTCGGGCGGGGCGGCCTTGGCCGCGGCGCCGGATCCCGCCGCCTTTCGATAGGCGTGAATCTTCCACTCTTCCGGGATTCTCTTCGGGCCCGCCTCGGCCTTGGGGCCGTCGTCGACGGGGCGCTGCGCCCTCAGGAAGTCCGCGGCGACCCTCTGGGCGTTCTCCATGAGGTTTTGAGACGCGAGGCGTCTGACGATGCGCGCCTTATCTTGGACCTCGGGCCCATACACGCCGAAGCGCTCGAGCTCTCCGGCCGCCGCGACTATCTCGCGGCCGTCCATCTGGCCGTAGGCGACGGCGGCGGCGACCTGGCGCGCGCGCGCTTGGACGGCCCGGGCCACGTCCGGCACGGCCGCGCGGTAGGCGCCGCCCAACGCCTGCGTCAGCGACTCGAGGGCCTTGGGGTCCGTCCTGGCGGCCGCCAAGCGCGTCTCGAAATCCGAGGGCAGGTGCGCGCCCATCGCGCCGACGACGCGCAGGTCGGCGTCGGAGGTTGGAGAATAGGCGCGGATGGCCTGGACGGAGGGGAGCTCCGCGGCCAGCTTGAGCCCGGCCGGCGTGCCGAGGAGGTGTTTGATGCCGCCGAGCACACCCGGGGCGGCGGGGGCGAACGGCGCCCGCCAGCCGGCCGTCGGGGCGGCTCGCATCTGGGCGGCCGCGGGGACGAAAAGCGCGGCTCCCGCAAGCGCGACCGCCGCGGCGACTTCCAGACGGAATTGAAAACCCTGTCGCATGCCCGGCCCCCGAGAGGGCCTGTCCGAAGTGTACCCGCATCCCCGGATTTCATCAATAAGGAATCGGGTCGGCCGCCTGCCCCCCGCCTTAGAGAGCGGCGGAGGCGACGCGCAGTTGCCCGACGAGGCCTTGAAATTTCGGTCTGCTCGACAAGGGCAGCGAGTCCATCCGCTTGTATTCCTTTAGTCCTTCTCGCAAAAAAATTGATTTGAATGCTTCTCTCTGTTGGTGCGGCTCAAATTCTCAAATGGGCACCCCCGCTTCAAAGAGATTCTGCAACGGGCTGACGGGTTAGGCCCTGTCGGCGATTTTCAGGCGGTCCCAAGCTTCCTTGAATCGCGCCCGGTCATACTTCCCAGGCTCCATCCAATAGGCGGCGTTCTCACCCTTACCGGCTAGGTGGGCGCCCTCAATGACTTCCGCAGGAGTGAGGATGAAAGCTGTGGGGGCCCCGGTTGTCACTTTATTAACGATGATCCAGAAATTGCCCATAACGTTCTTGAGAGACTTCCCTAGCGGCACGGCGCTCCGCTTGCTTAACGCTTTGACTTGAATTCCGATGATGCGAGTCGCGTCGGAATTGTAGGCAACGATGTCTACGCCTCGCGCATTGCGTGCGGTCGGCATCACGTTCCAGTTGCGCAACGAGAGTTGGTAGCAGCAGTAATAGAGGCCGACGTTGCCCGTAATCTGCCCGTTTGAACGGGCTTTGCCCGGGGGCTCGAGTCTGGGATTCTTAGTCGGCATTGAGTTTGAGCAGTTCGCGCAGTTTGCCCCAATCCAGAAGGCGGTGCTTCTTGTGCCCGTTGCAATTATTACACGCAAGGACGAGATTGAGCGGATGATTTGATCCTAGGCTCTGCGCCTCGACCTTCTTTCCGGGCTTTGGGGCCAGGGCTCGAAGGCGCTTGTTCAGCACGTTTGAAGACAGGGGAATGATGTGGTCCACGGAGAATCCGCTGGCATCGTCGCATGTGCCAGGGTACGCGAGCATGCAGCCGCGACCGTGCTTCAACTGAAGCATTGCAAGCAATCCGCGCCGTCGGGCGTTGAATTCCTTCCGCTTCACTATGGGGCTTCGGAAGTCGAAGAGTTGAAGATACCTGTCGAAGGACTCGCCGTCTTGGCAAATCAGGCGCTTGAAGAAATCCCGGTCCTCTTTGAATTCGAACGTCGAAGGCGCGGAATGCGCGTCTTCAATGAACTCCCATTCGACTACTTTGAAAGGAATTTGGAGACGTCGCAACGTTTCGAAGATGATTTCCTGTTCGGAAGTGGGCCTGTCCCAGTGAGGGCATTTCACCTCGACCAAACGGATGGACTTGGCGGGCGCATCCCAGATTACGAGGTCAGGGATTCCTTTGCGGAGCTGGGCTGCAGCCAGAATTTTTCTAAGGGATTCCGTGACGCAATCGGGGAGTGGGATTCGCGCTGTCTTCGTCTCTCCACCGACATTCATCAAGTCAACTACTCCGCTTGCCAGCCCGCGGGAATTGAGCCAGGCACCACTTTCGTCCGGTTTCAGCTCCGTTGAAAGGACTGCGAGTTCAGCCGGGATTGTGCGACCGCGGAAAATTGCGAGCGGCTTCCGCCACCAGGTCTTGTTCGCTCTATTGAATCTGAGCATCGACAATCCGAAGGATGTCGGCGATGTCGCCCTTGGGGCTAGATTTTGGCGTGGAGTGGACTCCCAAGACTTCAAGGCCGCGCCCGCGCAGGTGCTGGGCCAGTTGGTGCTCAAGGGCCGCGACTTTGTCGCGATAGATTTTGTGGCGGGCGAAATCTGTCTGCTCGGGAAAGATCGGCCCGATTCCAATCATTTTGAATGTGCATTTCGTTGGTTCGATTCCAGCGGTTCTTAGGTGGCGGGCGATGGCGTTGGCTTTCGCCTTTGGGCGGTCATCCAAATGTTGGCCAATGCGGCGAAAAGGGGAGGATGCATTTGCTGAAGAACTATCTCCTGTTCGCCCGACATACAGGCAGCGCCTGGCGGAACTGCGGATATCCCAAACGTATAGCCAGAAGCCGCGGGCAAGAATATTCCCGTCAAACGACATCTCTGAGAATTTCATATCGATGAATTTCCTTCGCTCAATGGAGCCTCGCCAATTTGTTTTCCGAAGACGCCTTTGTGGCTCCAGGTGATTTCCGGGTGCGCACTGATCGCCAATTATAGGGTGCGAACCCTTCTGTAAAGTCGCTTCAAATGCTCATTTGCCATATCCAATATGGGTTCGTACATGAATGAATTTATGTGGATGTTCTCCGGGGTCATCAGATTGACTTGTTCTACTAAGGCAATCTTGTCGCGCTGAGTCGAGCATTTCTGCCGAAACCTCCCAATCAGCGCCAGCGTTTGATTCCGAGTAATGCCTTTGACAAACTCCGGCTCTTTGATCTCTCGAATAAGAAACTCTTCGGTCTTCAGCCTGATCGCGATTGATAGGACGATTTTCTTTTCTAGTTCAATAACGTCTTCTGTTTCGGTGAGAATCCTCTCCGATACTTCGTAAATCAGCTTCTTTATTGGCTTGGAGGCATTTGGCAGGACCAATGTTGCCCGGTCTTTCAATACATCTCGGAGGATTGTTTGGAGGTCGCCCGCGGTAATGGAATCCGTTTCGGCTTTGCAGTGAAGGAGGGCAGTCAGCTTCTTGAAGTGGGCCTCAAATCCGCAGAATTCAGCAAGATTCCGAACGAATGGAATGGACGCGATAAGCATCTCTTCCGAATCGAGGTGATCCTTCCAGTGAGAGAATGGGTTTTTTTGGTACTTCTCCTCGATGAGTTTGACTCCCGTCGTGCCCTTGGCCGTATGGAATTTGTTTTCTCGCGGAAGATTGAGGCGACTGCAAATCGTTCTGAAGAAATCGAAGTTGTGAGTCAAAATAATTTGAAGGAATAGTGGCTCCTTGGCGATGTCGTTTAGGTATTCGATGATTGCGTACTTGTTCTTGTAATCGAAGGAGTCGGCGATGTCATCAATGATGAATAGCGTCGGCAATCCTTGTTCTCTCCTCCCTTCAATCTCAAAGATGATGTTGAGAAGATACAGGGCCCGTGTCTCGCCGTTGCTGAGCACCGCCCAGAGTTCGCTTTCGGCGACAGGTGTGGCGGGGTCGGTTGGGTCCTTGAAACTAAACCCGACGCTCGGGGCCTCGCTCTTGAGAATGACGTCCTCCTGATTCTCCATTTCCACGTGAAAGGGCACAGAGAACCGCTCGTTAAAAATTTCGATGACCGCCTTCCACTTGGTTTCTTCCTTTTTGGCGGCTTTGAGAATCTTCTCAATTTCTACTTTCCCGCGGGCGTATGCCTCCATTACTGATTTGAATTCGGGCATGCTCTTGATGAGATAGGCAACCCACAGTTTTTCCTTGAGGAGCGGGATGTTGTTTAGCTCGATAAGGATTGCCTTATTGGCGTCGAGGCAGTTCCGGAATTCTTTGGACTCCTTGTTCTTGTCGAGCTTCTTGTCGATGTCGTCAAAGGCCTTGATCAGCTTGGGATCGGCGAGAATTGAGTCCTTTTCGGTCGAGATGATCTTGATTAGTTCCTGCTCTGTCTTGATTTCCTCTTTGCTCGACTTGGCGACCATCGTAACGGTGTGCTTGGCCTCAAAAAATCCATTGTCC
>SCTV01000016.1 GCA_004298345.1 Patescibacteria group bacterium | reverse complement strand
GATTTTGGCTGGCCGATCAAGTTTCGCACCAAAGGGTTCGAGGTAAATTGTCCGACTTTATTTTGAATAGCCGGAGTGGCTTCAGCAGCAAAACGCTCGGTGTATTTGCCGAATTCATCAATCCAAAAAGATTTTACAGATGGATCAGTGACATTATCCACTACCTTTTTTCGAAAGTCTTTATCGGCGAGCATTCTGTTTACACCGAGCAGAGTCGCTCCAGGGTACTCAAGAAGTGCCAACAAAGTGTTGTTCAAAATATACGCCATACGAGCAGACCAAGCATCTACCCAAATTTTTTCGAACGTACTCATGAGACCGTTGACCACAAGATGCCTTTTGTCCGCACCGACATCCTCCATCACATTAAATGAAACTGGGTACTCCATATCAAACGGAGCAAAATACAAAACGTCTTTGATGCGGTGTTCAGGAATGTATTCGAGCAGAAGCTCAGCGGTCTTGCCGTGTGGGTCGATAAAAGCCAGACCCTCGCCATTTTGAATATCCTGCACGGCCATGTTCTCAAGCAGGGTCGATTTACCCATACCGGTCTTACCGATCACATACATGTGCTTGGTACGGTCTTTGCGCTTGATGCCAAACGGTACCTTTTTGTTGCGGGCATCCGTTTGACCAAAGTAGGTAATTTTATTTTCGTCGTCCATATTTTAAAGAGGTTGCGATTACTAGCAAATACTTACAGAAATAAAAACAATTTTTTCAAACAAACGTATACCCTAAAAGTATACCACAGGGGCGCGGGGAGCATATCCACAGACTGGGTCCGTTTGACCCGCGCCGAGTACGGCGCGGGTATAAATCACCAATCTGCAAACCTTAATTAAAAAGGCCCTTTTCTCTGCTTTGGGAAGCAAATACTCAGAGCTTGTGGATATTGATCCACTACTTATGCCCGGGCGGGCATAACGGCCCAGGGATGAGTTGTAGCCATGCTGGAGGAGCGGTGGTGATGCCAATCGTCATGCGGATTTCCATTGGACGAGACAGAGGTGAAAATTTGCCTTGCTGCTTGCCTCTGTGCTTCGCTCAACGGAACATGATCGCTGTTTCGGATGGCATCGCCGAGTTCCTTGATCCGGACGAATTCCTCACGACCAAGCACGGTGAACGCCTCGAGAAGGGGCGCTGGCACCTGCTGATCATCGCGAGGGTGTCCCTGACGGCTGTAGTGCTCGAGCACCTTTTTCCCGGCACGGGGAAGGCTCATGCGGTAGCCGAAAAGCCGCCGGATGGATTTGAGCTTTCTGAGAGCCATATCCACGAGCTTTTTGACTGCCTGAACCAACTCCCTGAAGAGCCGACGTTTTAGCTCTTCCCGACTCAACCTGGCTCCTGGACGTGCATGTCCGGAAGCCTGTGCATTTTGTGCCATAACACGATCTCCTACTAACTTTGTTTCTTGGAAAGATCTCAAACACGGTTAGTTGTCCTACTTTTTCCACACCAAAAACGCGTTTGTCCTTCCGGCTATCAATTATACCAGAACAAGATATAATGTCAAGCGACTTATCCCCACCTATTCCAGAGCACTCACCAAAGCCATAAATTGTTCTCCCCGATCAAACTCATTCTTAAACATTCCAAATGAAGCAAAAGCCGGACTAAAAAGTATCACGTCCCCTGTACGAGCGTTATTCATCGCTTGTGTGACAGCCTCCGTGAGAGAGCTTGCATGACAGTGGCCAATATTTTTAATTTGCATAATATCTTTTTGAATTTTCAAACTACCGGTGCCTGCCAAAAGGACAACAGTGCTACAGTATTGAGAAATATTTTTAAGAAGCGAACTCATATCGAGAGTTTTGTCTGCCCCGCCCATAATAAGCACGATGTTTTTATTGTGTGCAAGTGTTTTGAGCGCTACGAGAGTCGCGTCGGCTGTCGTAGCTGTCGTGTCGTTATAGATCTCTACACCTCGCACCGTACGCACATATTGCATACGACCTTCTACCCCACTAAAACTCTCTACCACTTCATGAATTGTTTCTAAAGGAACCTTGAGTACCTCTCCCACAGCAACTGCCAAAGCAATATTTTCTTTGTTATGTGTCCCCCTTAATAACGGCTTCCACTCTTTTGGCACTGAGCTCGCCCCCGCAACAATCTTTTTTGCTCGCGCACGTTTGCCAAACTTTTGTTCAATCAATCCCGCCACCTCCTCTCCCATAATTAAAAAATTGTGCGATCCTTGATTAGCAAAAATCTGAGCTTTGTCGTCAAAATAGGCATCCATACTATTTTTATAATAGTTTAAATGATCGGGCATCAGATTGGTAAACACGGCAATATGAGGGCTGATTTTTGATTCGCCAAAACCCTGCAACTGCCACGAAGAAAGCTCCAAAACCACGATATCTTTGGGCTGTATGGTCGCGAGGAGTGGAAGGGTTGCCAAACCGCGTATATTGCCCGCTAAATGCACCGTACCCTCTCCGTGGGCTTTCTTTAGTATTTCGTAAATGAGGGCTGTGGTGGTCGTTTTGCCTCGGGTACCTGTCACACCGATGAGCGTAATGTCTGGTGGGGCAAGTTTGAAAAAAAGTGACTCATCCATTTCGATTGGTATACCGTACGCTCGTGCTTCGGCAATATAGAGAGAATCGAGAGGTACTCCAGAAGCCTTGAGTATCAAATCTCTGCCTCGAAAATCTTCGAGTCGGTGCTCACCGAGGACGTACGTGATTTGTGAATAGTCTGCGAGCTGTGCCAAACTTTCAGCTAAATCTTTTTTACTTTTTAGGTCGGTGACGATAAGGTCGGCGTCACAGTCAGCGAGAAATTTGACGTCGTTGATACCACGGCCTAAAATTCCCAAACCGAGAACAGTTATTTTTTTTCCTTTAAAATAATCTTTGTAATTCATAAAAACGTAACACGTTTGATAGATAATAGTAGCACGTTTTAGCACCAGAAAAAACCCCCCGACGGTACCGTCGGGGGATTTTTTCCTTGATTATTGGTTATTGTATCTTGTACTTTGAATTTCTTACACCGTCTCCACCAAAATAGCACTGGTCTCTGCCGTCTTACCCAAAGGCATACCCGCCACGACCACTACCTTGTCACCCTTTTCAGCGAGCTTATACTTCTTCACGATATCTCGCACTTGTTTGCTCACCTCAGTGAGAGTGGTCATTTTTGGGACTACCACCGACTTACATCCATAACTCAAAAGAAGCTGGTTGGCAGTACGCGTGCTCGCAGTCATGCCAATAATCGGCAAATTGGGCTTATTTTTTGAAACCATAAAAACCGACTTGCCTCCATTGGTCAGAACAAAAATTGCCTTGGCTCGAATATCGTGAGCAATTTGCACTGCAGAAGCACCGATTGATTCCACAACACCAGATGTTTTCCAGGTTGCCTCATGTTCCTTCGAGATTCCTTGTTCAGTAGCCTTTGCTACACGTGTCATCATCGAGACAGCTTCTACTGGATATTCACCGAGAGTAGTTTCTTCAGAAAGCATTACTGCGTCTGTGCCCTCCATAATAGCGTTCGCCACATCAGAAACTTCCGCCCGAGTCGGAGTAGCATTTTTAATCATTGACTCAAACATCTGAGTTGCAGTAATCACTGGCTTGCCTGCGTGATTACATTTATCAATAATCATTTTTTGAGCGATTGGCATGTTTTCTGCACCAATTTCTATTGCGAGATCTCCGCGGCCGATCATCACACCATCCACAAGCTCAATAAGTTTATCGATGTTTTCTATCGCCTCCTGATCTTCGATTTTTGCGATGATTTTTGCGTCTGATTTTGCCTTTTTCAAAATCTCTCGAAGCTCTTCTACGTCAGACGGTCGTCGTACAAAAGAAAAAGCAAAAAAGTCCACCTTATTTTTCAAACCAAAAGCTATATCGGATTTATCTTTGTCGGTAAGGGACGAAATAGAAAGATAGGCACCAGGAAGATTGACTCCTCGTTTACCCTTGATCTCACCACCGACGATTATTTTACATTTAACGTCATTACCCTTGATTTCAACAATCTGAAGTCTTTTCTTACCATCATGAAGCATGATATAGCCACCGACTTTTACTTCCTTTGGTAGTGGTGCGTAGTTGATAGAAACTCGAGTCTCGTCACCTTCAATTTTATCGGTAGTAAGGGTAAAAAATGCACCTTCTTTGAGCATGACTGATTCAGTTTTAAAAGTACCGATGCGGATCTTTGGCCCCGCGAGATCTTGCAGGGTGGCACACGAAATACCTGTTTTTTTCATGGCAATTTTAAGATTGTCTATCTTTTCCTGATGCTCAGCAAAATCACCGTGAGAAAAGTTCATACGTATCACATTCATGCCAGCCTTGAGCAGATCAGAAAGCTTTTCGACACTAGTAGTCGCTGGGCCGATGGTGCACACGATTTTGGTTTTCTTTTCGAGGTTTATCATGAATGTAATAAAAATTTGATTAAAAATGAGCCCTATGAGGCTCGGCTGAAGAGTATAGCATAAGAAAAACTTTTTTAAAAGGCGCCGAGTTCAATCCGCGCCGAGTACGGCGCGGATGAAATTTTAATTAAAAAACCGCTCGCAAAACGAGACGGTGACTACTTAGTGACAGGCGGAGTGTAGATGAGAGAACCAACATCCTCACCACGCACTGCGCGCTCCAGATTGCCAGGAGTAGCAAACTTAATCACACGTATCGGCAAGCCATTTTCCCCAGCAGACAAGACAGCTGCCCGGTCAAAAAGCTGGCGAAGCTTTCGAGCAACAAACTCCTCGTGGGTGAGTTGCGGGATATGCTTTGCTGCAGGATCCTTGCCCGGATCACTCGTAAACACCCCGTCGACCTTGGTCGCTTTGATAATGATATCCACCCCCAAAGCAAGACCTGATTCGACAGCAGCGCTATCCGTGCTCACCCTCGGCTGACCCGTGCCACCAGCGAGGATCACGATCTTGCCATTCTCCAGATGAGCATTGATTTTCTTGGGCAAAAACGGCTCAGCGAAGTCTGGTATGTGAAGTCGGCTGGCGACTACGATCTCACGACCATGACAAGCGCGACTCAAAAGATCTTCGAGAATGCCGGCGTTGACCACCGTTGCCAACATGCCTGAGTAATCAGACCGTCGAGGATCCATCTTGAGTTTCTTGACCAGGTCGGCTCCACGAAACCAGTTACCGCCACCAGGCACGATCACCAGCTCAGTCTTGGCAGCAACACTTGCGATCTCATTCACAAGATGTGCTATCGTAGCTGAGTCCATACCCTCCAAACCCTTTCCATCGGGCCCAAAGGCTGCACCACCAAGCTTGAGCAATCCTCGCTTAACCGCTTTTGTTTTCTCCATAAGATGCCTATTCCAAAACCGTATTTACCAACACAACTGACAAAGGACGAGAAGAACTACTGTCTTGCCCATTGTACGGATTTAGGAAGAAAAGGCAAGCAAAAGATAACTTATAGTATGCCGAGAAGTGCTTTCTGATACTCAGGGTAAATTATAGGTAAATTAAAAAATTCTTTTGGATCAACCCAGGCAAAAGCACCCACTTCACTTTTTTCTAAAATAAGTGGTTGTTCACCACCAACCAGAACTGCTTGATGAATGATAAAAAAGTTTGGTTTACCTGAAAGATTTACGAAGGTACCTGTGGTAAGTATTTTCTGAATTTCGATTCTCTGACCAGTTTCTTCGAACACTTCTCGTTTTAGCCCCTCAACCGCAACTTCACCTACATTTAACCTCCCACCAGGCATATCCCACATTCCCGCCACTTTTAAATCTTCTTTTGGATACTGCAATAACAAAATCTTACCCTCTTTAAAAATAAGGGCCTTTTGATTCACCTGACCTAGAAAATGTACTTCGTCTTTTTTTAGGGTCATGAGTTTGGAATACCGTCCACCGTGCGCGCACTAGGAGGCGGTCACGAATATTTTGCTCGTCGCCACTCACAAAATTTCTCGACCCCGACTCGTCCATTTTTCTTGGTAGAAAAATATGACTCCGTCTTTCGACTCCTAGACGCGACCAAAGCAGTTTGGTCGCTTGCGCCCCCCCCTCCACTTCGTTACGGTGCGCGCACTAGGAGTCGAACCTAGGACCCCATCAGTATCAGTGATGTGCTCTACCAACTGAGCTATGCGCGCATATTAACTAATTCAATGACCAACAAATTGTTGTTTATATTTTATTCTCCCTTTGTAAAGGGAGCACTTCATTACTGTGAAGGAGGGATTTTCTCAGTTATCAAAATCCTCCGTCTCGAGTACTCGCTGCCTCCTTTAGAAAAGGAGGAATAGATACAAATTCCCCAATAAAACAACAAAAAGACTATATCAAAAAAAGTTGAAAAACACAAACAAAAAAGTAATACAAATACAAAAATTTCGAAGGGAAAGCGCGCAATCAGAATTGCGCGCTTACTGTGAACTTGCTGGCCTTATGGCACCCACACCGTGATGTGGGGAACTTTCCGAAGTTCCTGCGGGGTCATGTGGACCACCTTGCCGTCGGGGCCCTCAACCTTTCGGAGGACTTGGGTCCCGCTAGAGACATACGCCTTGTAGGTCTCCTTCTGCTCCACTTGGGCCTGGTGCCGGAAGAAGGAGGGTATCGCAAGGACGGCGCACACAGTGAGGAGCAATGCGGCCGTCTTGAGGAGACGCATTTGGTGCTCCCGACGAACCCCGGCGCGCAATTCACGCCATTGCCTCTGACTAATTTCTTCAGCTGCTGTCATGTTGCCTTTCCGGGGTTTCTCGTCTCCCCAATTTGTTTATGCCCGTGAGCCACAATGGCCACTGTCGGCGAAGAACCTGCCTTTACACCACTACCTCTAAGTATAGCATAGGTAGGTCTAAAAGTCAAGTAAATAGGGTTTCCACGGCCGTACTCGGCCGTGGCAGACAGCAAAAAACCGCCCAGAATAGGGCGGTTTTTTAGCAAATATCATTCTTTATTTTGTTCCGTTCACCGGTCAGTATCTCTATAGAGGATACCGACCTGCGCCATTCATCTCTCATGGCTGAGGGTTCGCATTTGAGGTTGCAGAACCATTACCCTATCACCAAAATAATGACAAAAGACCGTTTAAGGTATTACAGATTCCGAAGAAACTGTATACCGTGTTCAATTTGAAATAATCCACGAGCAGCTTCCGCTACCCGTGCCTTGTTACGACTTACTCCCTGTCATTGAGCTTACCTTAGGCCCTGCAGAGCAGAGATTTCGGGTATTCCCAACTCCCTTGAGTTGACGGGCGGATTGCAATAATGAAACAACATTTTGCGTTCCCACGTAGCGAGCGGATTTCCCGCACTACGCGAGTCCAATAGTTTTTTTATTCATCTGAGATTTTAATGTTTTGA
>SCTV01000015.1 GCA_004298345.1 Patescibacteria group bacterium | reverse complement strand
ATAAGGCAAACGAGAAAAAGAGAATTGAAATAGCTGAGGCCGTGATAAAGGCCACCAAAGCTGATCTACCGAAAGTTATCGTCGAAGCCGAGCTCGACAAAATGGAGGCTCAATTTCAAGACGATATTTCTCGCATGGGTATCAAGCCAGAAGAATATCTGAAACATATCAAAAAGACCCGCGAAGAGATGCGTGCGGAGTGGAGAAATGATGCACAAAAACGAGCGACTCTACAGATAGTGCTTCACAAAATAGCTCAGACCGAAAAAATCACCGCTGATCCAGAACGAGCAGAAAAAGAAATTAAGGCCATCCTCGAGCACTACCCCGACGCTGACCTCAATCGCGTTCGCAACTATGTTGAGTCAATGCTGGTCAATGAAATGGTGTTTGATCTTTTGGTAGGAAAGAAATAGATCCTCAAAACACTCTGCGCCCAGTAGGGCGCAGAGTGTTTTCATTTATCAACCCAATGCAAGAGCCGAGTATCGACAAAAACGAACACTTTATTAATAACAAATCCCACCATGCCCGTAATTACAAGCCAAGCAAGCAAGTCTACTGACTCATATGTAACATACGCATCATAAATCTTTTGCCCCAAACCACTATTTGAACCGATAAACATCTCGCTTACCACTACCGCAATAAGTGACAACGAAAGTCCTGTTCGTAGTCCGACCATAATGCTCGGCAATGTCTCGTACAGCACGACACCTCGAAACACTTGCTCGGCGCTTGCTCCAAGCGATCGAGCAACCAGTCGTCTCTGTTTGGATGTATATTGGACACCATAGAGTGTGTTGACCAAAATAACCCAAAAAGCAATGAAGGCTGAGATAGCTATCTTTGACCCATCCCCAATCCCAAAGAAAAGTAAGAAAAGTGGAAACATCGCAGTAGCAGGCAAGGAGCGGAAGAAATCAATAGTTGAGCGAAACATTCGATATGCTGGCTGATACATACCTACAAAAATACCTGTAGGAATTGCTAAAGCGACGGCCAGGACAAAACCAAACACTGTTCTGTAGAGTGTGCTGTAGATATCAACCACTGTTTCCTGGTGCTCAAAGAAACTCAGTAGCTTGCTGAATACTTGTGCGCTTGAAGGAAACAAACGCGAATCAATAAATTTAAACTCATATACTATCTGCCACAATACGATAAGTACTGCAAATCCAGAAAAAGAGCAGAGGAAATGTTTAAATTTTTGATTCATTTATGTTCGCAAGCAATGTCACTGGGTCAGGAATTGTTGCTAGTGGATTCGCACGATGGAGGTTTGCCCAGAGTAAATCTGTGCGAAGTATAGAAACCACTTCTTCTGGACTTGGATTTGCTACAAAATCATAGCGTGACCAGATCTGTTTCAAGGCTTCAGCTGGGATCTTTGTATATGCTGAGGCAATAGCAATCGCTTCGGTCGGATTATCTTTTGTAAATTGAGCCGATTTTTTCCATGCTCGCAAAAAAGCTAGGACGGAGCTGTGATGGCTCTCAATATAGGTTTTATTTGCCATGAGAGATCCGTGCCATGTATAGGTACTGAGTACATCGTTAAACAAAATAGCCCTTGTATCAAGCAATTTTTTGCCATTAATAATATTTGGCTCCCATGATGAATATGCGTCTATCTCTCCGGTCGCAAGTGCTACTGGCATGGCAAATGGTTTCATTGGAATGAGAGTTACCTGACCTTTAGTAATACCATGATTTTTGAGAAAAAATTCTACCCCGATATCAGATGCGGTCGTCTTTGAATAACCAATCTTTTTGCCGATCAAATCCTCTGGCCGACTAACACCACTATCTTTCCTAGCAATAATTTGATTGTCCTTCGCAAAAGTATTCAACGCAAGTACCTGTATTTCTGGGTGATCAAGTGCCACAAACGAATACGGAATAATCCCTGCGAGAGAAATGTCGACACTATTACTAAGTAAGGCCTTTAGAGATTCATCCCCGGTTTGTACAGAAACGATACTAATAGACAACCCCTCATCAGCAAAAAATCCTTTCTCGAGACCGACTTGAAACGGTACCCATGCAATAGCTCCGACGTCAGCAACACGAACAACTTCATGAGAGACCCTTGTTTGCACACTATGTCTCCAAAGCAAAAATCCTGAAAGTAGAAGAATAACAATCAAAATGCCCGTGTGTAAATATTTTTTCATATGTAGATATGTTATTTAATAATCTGCCTCAAAATCATTCTTTTTGTTTGCACAAAACTTTCATTTCCCATCACATCAATATTCCTGGGGTACTCCAATCGATGTGGCACGTCTGTTTTAACACTAACTGGTTTGCCGCCAAGTACCACAATACGGCGACAGAGTAGCAACACCTCATCCAGATCGTGTGAAATTAACAAAGTAGTAATACCGGTTTTCTTCCAGACCTTTTGAATAAAGGCGATAATCTGATACGTTGCATCATAATCAACGGCAGAAAAAGGCTCGTCAAGAAGTAAAATATCGGGTTTAAAAATAAGCGCTCGTAAAATAGCGACGATTTGTTGCTGTCCACCTGAGAGCTCGTATGGATATTTTGAAAGATTGATAAAGATATCAAATTCTTTACAAAGTATTGACACCGCCTCTTCTTGCTCAGAGATAGTTTTTCCACGAAGTTTTAATGGATATGCAATATTTTCAAAGACGGTACACCAAGGGAAAAGGGATTGTCGATAGTTTTGAAACACATAACCGACCGCATATTTAGATGTTTCGTCCACAAAAACCTGTCCCTGGTAGTCATGATCAAGACCGGCAATTATGTTAAAGAGTGTGCTCTTGCCTACCCCATTTGGTCCCACAATACCCACAAAATCTCCGGCGGTAACCGTCAAGGAAAAACCATCAAATACTGCCTTTGTAATATCATTCTCTCGCCAAATTTTATGGAGATTTTGTATCGTGAGCATAGGCGCAACCAAGGTAGGCTCCCAGACCTTGACTGTCTGATGATCTTAATGCACTTATCGATATATGTAAAGTTGTCGTCGAATATCGACAAAATATGCTCTTTATGCTACGCTGGCTATATGCTTCAAAAATTATTCAAGGAAATTGGTCTGTCTGAAAATACTCGTAGTGTGTATAGCTATTTACTTGAACACGGGGCTTCTTCGGCACGACAGATTGCGGATGGGCTCGGTATTCCCCGCCCATCGGTATACGATCAAATTACCATTCTCAAAAGTCACGACCTCGCCACCGAACGTATCCAAGAAAATAAAAAGCTATTTCAAATTGATGATATTAAAAATCTACCTCGACTAATCAAAGAAAAAATTGCACTTCTTGAAAAAGAGGAAAAACACCTCGAAGCTATTCTTCCCAGACTCCTCAAACACAGCGAATCTATAGCACCAAAAATAAAGTTCTATTCTGGAGTACACGGAGTAAAACAGGTACTCAATGAATTTTGCTGGCAACAAAATGCCGAGACCGCAGCATTCTGGGCAACCAAAGAAATGATCGCCGTACTTGGAAAGGAATATTTCGAGGATCTGAATCGTCGTCGTATCAGGCAAAATATTTATACTCGGGGATTGTGGCCAGATGATAAAAAAGTGAGTCTAAAGGAATACCCGTGCTTTGGAGTTAGTGAAGGATTTTTGCGAGAAATACGAATTGCACCCAAGGGTATCACTTGGGACATGAGTTATTGGCTCTACGGCGAAGATAAAGTGGCTTTTGTTTCGTCTCGACAAGAAACATTCGGTTTTGTTATTCACAGCAAAGATTTTTACAACACGATGAAAGCTCAGTTTGAGGCAGTATGGAGTACATCGAAACCCTTGAAAAGTGAGCCTCGGTACACCGATGCTTTCTTGGAGACAGTTTAAGGAACTATAAAAGCAACAGACTCGCAATTGCCACTGCTGCTGTTTCGGCACGAAGAGTCTGCTTGCCAAGAGAATAAATAGGAATATTTTTTGATTTAAAAAGTTCAATCTCTTTTTCACTGAAACCACCTTCGGGACCGATGAGAATACCGAGAGATGTTTTACCGGCTACTAGAGATTTTTCAAAAGGTGTACCTTCAAGATGAAATGCCACCAAATTTTCTGAAACAGCATCTTTTTGCTCTAAAATATCGGCGAGCGAAACGGGTTCTCCAATCTCAGGCACATTTGCCCAGCCAGACTGCTCGGTCGCTTCTACCACTATTTTCTTTGCTCGGGCCATATTCAAATCTTTTTTCTCGCTCCGCTCAGAAATCACTGGCACAAAACGAGTCACGCCGAGCTCAGTACCTTTTTGGAGTACCCATTCAAAATTATCTTTTTTGATCAGTGATAAATATAAGGCGATTTGTGTCTTTGGTCTGGCGAGCCCTTCTCGCTTCTCGAGCACAGAAAACTCAGCCACTTTTTTGGTCAGCAGGGTAATTTCACACACAGTTTCACTTCCGGTGCCATTAAACAAAATCACCGTATCACCGACCTGAAAACGAAAAACTTTACTCATTTGATGCAATAACTCGGGATTGGCGAGAGAAATCCGCTCTTTTCCGCTAATTTCCTCCTCCACAAAGAATCTATGTATTTTCATGAAATTCAGTGTAGCAGAGCTTTTGATAAATAAAAAGCCGGTCACGCAATATGCTTGATTGATTTTATCGCACTTATGAGCTATTCTTGAATCGTGAATCTTAATTCTTAAATCTATCCAAAATTATGTCATACCTCATCCCCACCGTTATCGAAAAGTCACCTTTTGGCGAACGAGCCTACGATATTTATTCACGATTACTCCGTGATGGCATCATCTTCCTCGGAGGCCCAATAGACGACGGCGTAGCCAATACCGTCATCGCCCAGATGCTCTTCCTTCAGTCAGAAGACCCAAAGAAAGAAATCAGTCTCTACATCAACTCTCCTGGCGGCTCGGTGACCGCAACTCTTGCCATGATCGACACGATGAACTTTGTAAAAAATGATGTTGCCACTTATTGTATTGGCGTTGCCGCTTCTGGTGGAGCTTGGGTGCTTTCAGCCGGTAAAAAAGGTAAACGCTTTATACTTCCAAATGCTGAGGTGATGATTCATCAGCCACTCGGTGGAGCAGATGGTCAGGCGACAGATATTGCGATTACCGCAAAACATATCTTGAAGACACGAGAAAACTTGGCAAAGATAATGGCCAAAAACTGTAATCAACCTCTCTCACAGATAGAAAAGGATATCGAACGAGACTTCTATATGTCTGCAGAAGAGGCAAAGGCTTATGGAATCGTGGATAAGATATTGTAAGAGTTGGGAAAAATTGATTCATGATATACGATTCACGATTCATGAATATACGGGTCCAAACACAAAGAAACAAAAACTGTACGATATATCGTACAGTTTTTGTTTGATTGATGAGTAAGGTCCCCGGAATTTTCTACTAAAAATTCCGGGGACCTCGCACTCTCCCCATTCGTAAATCTTACTTCTACCCCAAATAAAAAGCTCCGAACAATCCATCCGGAGCAACTCCACACTTCACTTGAAGCCAAACATCTTTCGAGCTCTCTGCACCGACGGGTCAGCCATGAGCCGCTGCACGGACACCTGTCCTGGAGCTGCATTGCCAAACCCTTCGAGATACCCGTAGGTCGCACAGCTTCCCCAGCCCATACACTCGAAACGACTCACCTCACCGAGTGCACCCATCGCAAAAGATGCAAGTGGACGAGGATCTGAACGACCATCAAAAAGACCTCTCAAGCGTTCGACATCTCGCTCACTATTCGCCCTGGTCACCAGCTTCAGAAATGCTTCTGCTCTAGTGTCTTCAAGACGAAATAGCATTTCCCCAGGGTTGGTCGGCGTGCCTTCGAAGTCATGCTCCGAGGCAATGACCTGTCTCCAGGGAAACGGTGGTGGGTTAGACCCGCAGACTGATCCGAATGGCCCATGATACCATTGTTCATGAAGCTCAAGCTCCCAGTCCACAAACACTCGCGAATCTCTCGTATCAATAAGCTCCTGAACACCCTTTGGCAAATTGTGCCAAAAGGTCAGGCGCTCTTCAAGCGAGATCACCTCTCGTCCTCCGCATTCCTTTGAGCGGAAGGTGAGGATGACTGGCTTGCACTGAGCCAGCTCTATGATCTGGGCCCAGACTTGATACAGATGCTCTCGGATCCCATCCAGGCGTATCTCGATAGTGTCACACAGCTCTGGCCGAGCCAGGAGAGTCTCAAGTGCCAAGCGGAAACGCGGCAACTTGGACTCGTTGACCACACAGACCACACCCGGGTAAAACGGTTTTGGTTTCATGACAATCAATGTTTTCAAGTTGCTTTCTTTCAAGTCGGTTTTGCCCACACAGGCACCCGACGCAGTCTGAGGGGAGTATATAGGAGGGATGAGATAGAAGCAAGAAATAAAGACTGATTCAAGATTTATGATTCACGATTCATGAATAGATACGGGCAGGCCCCCAAAATTGCTACTGCAATTTTGGGGGCGTTACTAATTAGATTTCTCTTCCCCATTCGTGAATCATGAATCGTAATTCGTGATTCTATCATATAGTAGACAAACCTCATTAAATACTATATGATGAAATCATTACTGGTATTAATTTTGGTTCCGCCTTTTATTGAACACTATAACAATGGTATATCTACAAGACATTATGATACAAACTCAGAACAAATCTCGTATATTAAACCGTTTTTAGCACTGTAAACAGAAGGCGGGCTATCCGCATATGTCATTAAAAATAATCGCGCTGATCACAAGCCTTGCCGGTGTGGTAGGTATTGCGCTTGGGTACTACTTGAGACTCGTGATTTCTTTGGGCAAAAAAGGCTCAATGGAACTCGAGATCAAGGAGATGACCCTCGAGGCAAAAGAACAAGCAAAAAAAGTACTTGCTGAAGCAGAAACAAAAGCAATCGAGACTCTTCAGGAAGCACGCAAAGAGGCTCGAGAAAAAGAAGAAAGTTTAAAGCAAACAGAGATTCGTTTAATCAAAAAAGAAGATTTGCTCGACGGACGCCAGGCTGATATCGATAAAGAAGTCGAGCATTTAAAGACTAAAATCACCGAGGTTAGAGAGATTCGAGACAAGGCCGAAAAACTTCACGCCGAGAAAAAACTCGAGCTCGAACGTATTGCCCAAATGAGTGAAGACGAGGTCAAACAAGAGCTAATCAAGACAGTAGAAAAACAATGTGAGGCAGACATGCTCGTCCGTATCCAGAAACTCGAGATGGCCGGAGCTGAAGTACTCGAAAAGAAAGCGCAGAGTATTCTCGCGACCTCTATTCAACGCATGGCCAACTCCGTGGCTGGAGAAATGATGTCTACCAACGTCCCGATCACAAGCGACGATATCAAAGGCAAGATCATCGGCAAAGAAGGAAGAAATATCAAAGCCTTCGAGCGTATTACTGGCGTAGAAGTTATTGTTGACGACACACCCGGAGCTATCACCATTTCATCATTTGACCCGGTGCGAAGACAGGTCGCAAAGACGGCACTCGAGGAACTCATCAAAGATGGTCGTATTCAACCGGCAAAAATAGAAAAGGTAGTAGAAACCGCCCAGCAAAATATCAATAAAATTATCAAAGAAAAAGGTGAGCAAGCCGCATACGAATGTGGAGTGCTCGGCCTCGACCCACGAATCATCGCCATTCTCGGACGACTCCACTTCCGCACTAGCTATGGGCAAAATGTCCTCCAGCACTCTATCGAAATGGCTCACATTGCCGGCATGATTGCGAGCGAGCTCAAAGCTAATGTGTCCGTAGCCAAAGCAGGTGCCCTCCTCCACGATATTGGTAAAGCCGTTGACCACGAAGTAGCTGGTACACATGTAGAAATCGGTCGTCGCATCTTGCAAAAATTCGGTGCAAGCGAGGACATCGTCAAAGCAATGCAGGCACACCATGAGGAGTACCCTTACGAGACTGTAGAATCCATCATCGTGCAGTGTGCTGATGCCATTTCAGGCTCTCGTCCTGGTGCACGACAAGACACGATAGAAAACTATCTCAAACGTTTGGGAGACCTAGAAGCTATTGCCAACTCATTCAAAGGTGTGGAAAAGTCATACGCCCTCCAAGCTGGCCGTGAAATACGCATTTTTGTGAGCCCTGAGCAGATTACCGACCTTGAGGCCAAAACTCTCGCTCGAGATATCGCTCTCAAAGTAGAGAAAGACCTAAAATACCCTGGTGAAATCAAGGTAAATGTGATTCGGGAGTTGCGAGCGATCGAGTTTGCGAGGTAGTCTCAATTTCTGAAAAGTCCTGCATTTATTCTCCCTTTGTAAAGGGAGCAGACGCTAGTCGAGGGATTTTTTAAATTCGATATGGTTGCTTCGCTCTGTCGACCTTCACCGAAGAGAATACTTCGGTGTCTAGGAGCCACGACGGTGGCGGGCATGCTGAGCTCACCAGAGCGTAGCGCTCGATTTATATAGTCGCTCCGCTCCTTATAAATCGGGGAGCTTGCACAAAAAACGGCTTATTATATACTGTATACAGAGGTTAGACTTTTATACAGAGGTATCTGTATAGAGTTTTTAATACATACACATCGGTCGATGTTATACTTATCAGAATAAAAAACATTTTACACCATGAATAAACAAGCAATCATTGATGCAGTACACGCAGTGCTCGGTGGTACCAAAGTACAAGCTGAGCAAGCAGTAGAAACAGTAGTAAACTCAATCATCAACACCTTGAAGAAAGGTGAAGAGGTTTCTATCGCTGGCGTTGGTATTTTCTCAGTAAAACAGCGAGCAGCACGAGAAGCTCGCAATCCACGAACCGGTGAGGCTATCCAGGTTCCTGCGATGAAAGTGCCAAAGTTTAGAGCGGCTAAAGCCCTCAAAGACGCCGTAAAGTAGTTTTTTCTCTACAGGAAAACAAAAAAGCACCCATCGGGTGCTTTTTTGTTTTCCTGTAATCCAATCATGGTTAGAAATAAAAACCAGCCTTAGTGGGGCTGGACTTGCAAACGGAACAGGTCGACAGGCTGTGGCTCGAGGGGGTTAATCTCAACGACTTGGTCAAACAGATTGTCACCAAGCGGTTGTGAATGGAAATTTTGGTAAACCTTCCTACTAGCATCCCGCCTCGCTCTTAAACGGAATTTAGTCCATTTTGTTGAACTTCCTGGTTTAAATGGTTCCCTCTTGAGAGACCACCGAAAACAGGCCCGCTCTGGAGTGACGAATCGCCAGGCAGTGATTCTATCCACTCCTAGCAAACGCAATTTTCCAACAATTTTCTCACGATCGCTAGGAGAGGAATTCCAAGTATCCAGAATAATGGTGACCTCATTTTTCTGAAGTTGTTGGGCAACAATTTTCCACATTTTTTCCCACCCAAGAAGATGTTGCCCACTGTATTCACTGAGCCAGACTGAGCCAAACATCTCAGTGAGAATCTCATCCCTACTCACATACACCACCTCGGGATGAGCGCAGACAATCTTTTTGCAAAAAGTCGACTTCCCCACGTATTGCGGACCGACGGTTAAGATAGCGTGTTTCAAGAATACCTCCTTTCTAACCAGAATCCTACATTTTCTGAGAGAAAAGGCAAGGAATGAAAAATGAGCGGGACGGGAGACGCTTCGCTATTAGTGGAAAGGGGTCGGGGAAAATGGCGTTTCCCCGTGGAGGAAGGATTGGGAGAACCGTGGGTTCCCCAGGAGTTCGATAGCGAAGCGTCTCCCGTCCCGCACAAAAAGCGCCTTTCGGCGCCTTTATTTTGTGCGGGACGGGAGAATCGAACTCCCGCCAACAGTTTGGAAAACTGTAGTTCTACCATTAAACTAGTCCCGCTTTAGCCGAACGGTAATCCGTTTTAGGCCGTAATCAAGTGCCCCAACATACTACCAAACAAAACACTCCCTCGCAATGGAGGGAGTGTTTTGTTTGCTAAATTTATTTAGCTGGGCAAGAACATGGAGTCTTCTTGCATGCTGCACATACTGGTGCTGCCATATTTTTTTAAATCTCAGCTCTTTGTGAAGCCGAAACAAATTAGGCTAATAATGAGAACCCACAAAATTGGCGCATTTCTTTGTTGCTTCGCTCGTTTGCTTCTGCAATGTACATTAGTACATTTTAGTCGCAAGCCTCGCTCGCGCCTCGAACTGCATCCAATTTTGTAAGGTTCTATAAATGAAATCCAGGTCATTCAAATAGTGCGCACTACTCAAACGACAGCGTAAATTGTACACCCGAATCGGCCTAAAAATACAATAAAACAATACATTGACGATATGTCAACACCAGTATGGAGTCGTGGCTCTACTTGCCTTGAGAGTTGGCACGAGAGGACACCGCGAGCACTTTGTCAAAGTCATCTTCCTTGACGACTTTATTTCTCTTTTTGAAACCACAGACAACGCATTCTTGCACCAAAACATAGTCCCCTCCCTTATTCTCCACCCCAATAGGCTTCATCAGTCCCCCACAAGTCGCCTTGCGATCGCCTGGGTGAATATCGACATGTTTGCTGTATAGGCATTTAGGGCAATGATTTGTATAGCCGTTCCCCGCCACCGCATATCCACAGTGTTCGCAGGTAAAGTTTTCTACTGTGCGTGTAAAGCTCATAGTATAAGTAGCTTGCCCCGTACCGAGCTATACTCTGGTACTGGGTGTTCGCAGGTAAAATTTTCGATGGTACGGGTGAAGTGTTTGGACATCAGACCTTTGTGTTTAGCTTCCAAACTTCGAAAAACATTCCTATATCGTCACCGAACTTTTTCGTTGTTGGCCAAATCTTTTTACTTTCCAAAAGTGTAAAGTTATTTTTCTTGAGCTGTGTATGAGCAAAATCTTGAGAAACCTTGAACTCAAAATCGCTACTTTCTGCTGTCTGAAGCAAAAATGTTCTGAGTGAATCACTCATGTCTCCATCTGGGATAGTGTCTGTAAGATACTTGTAATATTCAGACGTAATCTCCTTGGTAGGTAGATAAATCTCACCGAGAAGCAACAGACCTCCTGGCTTCAAAACCTCTATCACTTTTTTTACATAGAGTCCTTTTGCGCGATCTGGCACATGATGATATGCAAAGAGAGAGATTACTGCATCCGCTTCACAAGTTAAATCCGCTTTCAGAATATCTCCTTTTACCAAAACAACTTCTTTTGCATTTATTTTAGATTTTTTTGCAATTTCCAAAAATCTCTCGTTTATATCTACCAATATCACTTTTTTAAACGTCCCGACTTTTTCCGAAAGCAGAAGACTATTTTTACCAGTGCCGCAACAAAAATCAGCGACAACAAGGTCTTTCTTTTCAGAAAGATACAGATCGGAAGAGC
>SCTV01000014.1 GCA_004298345.1 Patescibacteria group bacterium | reverse complement strand
CTTTAATTTTAGCAATGATATATGCACAACTTATCTTGTTAAATTTAGTGGACGAATATGAAGAGTCCATTATACTCCCAGCAGTTGGTTTATTATATTTTGAACTCCCCATACAGCCGAATTCATCAAGTTCAGCATATTGCTTCCCTTCGTAGGAATAACGGCTCGCGGGATCAGTAGTACAATTTGTACCGATGGTTTTATCCATTGAAAGATTTGGAATGTCCTCGAACACATACTCATCATCTAGATGACCGAAACTGTGACCTATCTCGTGCATACTAACATACTCTTGTGTCGGAGAAGGCAACTTTCTAACCATAGCAAGACCTGGTTCAGCGACCCCATTAGTACCATCACCCCAAGAGGCAGCGCGCGTAAGTTTATCACCAAAAACAAGATAATTTCTTGCAACAAACTTACAACTTGAAAGTTCCCGAGCGATCAATTCTGAACGTCCTTGTGGACTAAAATCATAATACCCAGGCTGTTGCTTCAATCTACTATAAGTAAGACGCCAATCATCTTTGTAACTAATCGGTTTTAAGTCAGCATACAAAACAAAACTGTCATAATATTTTTTAAATGGGTCTGTATTGGAAAGTGCTTGCTTTGTATTAATTGCTCTTTTTAACAACTCAAGACCCTCCGCACCCCTATCCGTTACCCCATCATCACCAAATCTTTCACTCCCCATTAACACGATGGGAATCTTTCCTAAACCATCAGAACCTTGCACTTGGACACAACTACTCATATTTATGTCTTTTTGAGCAAGACTCTTTATACTACCCGACTCATTTAATTCGACTGTTGCGGGTAGCGAGAATGCACTATGTTCAAGTAATTCAACCATCAAAGCTTGGTCTGAGATTATACCATTTGGCCAACCTGTAAGACTCCATCGATACGTATTTGTACTACCTTGCTTGGTGAGTGAGCCCGTCTTTAAGATTTTCGTAACATCATCTGAAATAGTTAAACTTAATGACGGTGTCATTTGAGAAATTCTTATTGCTGGGCAAGCCGGTTCGAATTGGAAATCAATATAAAAATTATCAAACGGAGTTATAGGTAAGGCGGGAGTAAAACCACGATTGTTCTGAGTCTCAGTAATATATACCGGATCAAAAAATGGAGATGAAATAGTCGGAGTACAAGAATCAGCGACCTTTATTGTTAGGATATTGCTCCATGGACTGTTTAAGGCACCCGCTTTAAACAAGTATCCCGAAGATGAAGCGGGTAAAACTGGTAAATTGGTAGGTACAGTGAAAGTCAGGGTGTTCCCATCTGGACTTGAAATATTTGTTACCTCATATATTTGACCATCCACAGGGCTTACAAACTGAACATTGTTTCGTTCAGGTGTAAATCCAGAACCTGTAGCGGTAGCTACCCGTCCTAGAGCAACTGTGCTTATACCTGTAAGAACTGGTGCTGGGAGTACTGGCGGTATGCCGGCCTTGTAAGTATCGAGATTGAGACACTGTGGCCAATACTTTTGAGCGTTTTCCTTAATAGGAGATTCTCCTTTTATAGCTGAAACAAGATACCCACAACTGATGACATTAAATTTTTTGAAATAGAGTGTTTTACTATTCATGATACTGACCCTACTTGGTCTATATAACTCGCCAAGTTTGTCTGTGAGTAGCGTACAGCCAGCATAATAAGGTTCACCCGCATTA
Source organism: Patescibacteria group bacterium (assembly GCA_004298345.1). Classification (GTDB taxonomy): domain Bacteria; phylum Patescibacteriota; class Minisyncoccia; order Phycocordibacterales; family PALSA-1337; genus SCTV01. Next base: position 2,003 of record SCTV01000014.1, on the reverse strand, counting down.
TCTCCAACGATAGCACCAGCATAGACACGATTGTCTATGCTTCTGTATTGCTTTTCGGGATCATGTGCACAATTACTATCATTTATTGCCAGATTGCTTGAAGAAAAACCCTGTAGATACTCATCGCCAAGATTTGCAATCGCATGACCAGTTTCGTGAATGACCGTGTCGGCAAAACCACAGATTAGATTAGTTTCCGGATGACAGAACTGAGTATAGAGAGGTTGTATCGCAATTACGTTTTCTGTCTTACCAACTTCATTGGCGGGCAAGGTATATGCTGGGTATAGTGACTTATCATCTGTAAGAAAAATATACTCCAGACCATCACCACCACAACTTGACTGAGTTTTTATAGACGTGGCTGCCGAAGAGGTATAACTAACTGCTCCACTATCTGCATTTGTCGATTTGGTCAACTTTGTCTCGTCAATCTTTTTCAAATCAACATAAAAAGAAAAATCGTTTATATAGGTTTTGAAGGGGTCAATCTGCTTAAATCCATCATTTATTGCACTATCAACCTGTAGTAAAAAATCGTTTATGTTTGAGTTCCAACTACTTCCCCTCATAAACACAATCTTTTTTGAACCATTACCAGAAATTTTCTGACAATTGGTCGCCGGAACCGAGAAAGTTTCTGTCGGATTGCCGTTTGCGGATATATATTTTATAAAACCGCTTATTTTTTTATTAACATCAACGTCTCGAATAATATCGTCCTCCTTAGTGATTCTTTCAGCTCCCGTATAAGCATAATAGCCACCAGCAACAGGTCGAGTCTTGTCTTTGAAAATCAGCTTAGTAAGCGTAAAAGAAAAGTTGTTTTGGTAATTACCAGAACCGATGTATAAATTATTGCCGTTTGCAACAATATATCGATCATTATTTAAAAGATTACCCTGGCCCGCAGAGGGAGTACGGAGACATGGTGGTATGGGAGTCGTGTAAGGCGGAACAAGTCCAGGAAAAGAAAAAGCAAGCCACTGCAACATAGTCGGTGGATTTTGGTATGCAAATTTAAATTCTTTTGTGGTGCCAGGTACATCAAGAAAAATATTGTCGTAGGAATAGGTAGTGCCGGCTGGGCCTGTATAGTAAAGGTTTGGAGCATACGCATAACAATCTGACGATATAGCTGCAGAGACAAGCTGTGCCTTTTGATCCGAATTTGAGAAAATAGGATTTCTAGTGAAAGTGCTATAGACGACAAAAAAGGAGAAAAAAATAAAAAGAGAGCCGACCAATTTTAATGCGTGAGGAGATTTGAGCATTGGGAGAACGCCAAAGATTACAGTCTTAATAATACTCTTTAGTGGGAATTAGGCAAACGGGGTTATACACAAAGAAAACTCCCCCGCGGCGAGTACGCCGCGGGGGAGTTTTCTTTTAATTTTAAACTTACTTTAATTTCCTCGCATCCAAACACATAAACATCGGAATCTCCTTTCGAGCGAGATTTTCTGGCATTGCCCGTGGCCCCGGTTTACTCTCCTTATGAGAAACCCACTCCTCAAGACGGGCTACAGCAAAATGAGCCTTGTTGAGTGCTTTGAAATACACCTGCAATGGCCGATGGAAAGACACCGTCTGTGGTCCACCACCTATCTGTCCAGGGTGCATATCTATCTTTGTCCGCATCTCACTCAAATACTGATCTACCCGACGATACTGAATCTTCTTTTCCTCGTCCCAGCCCCACGCAGTCTTTTTTGGAATACGAAATGTCGGATGATTGAGCACAATAAGCAGTCGTCCACCCACCTTGAGCACACGAGTACATTCGGCAAGGGTATCTGCAAGATTTTCAATATTCTGTAATGCTAAAACAATGATCATTTTATCCACCGAGCCAGTCGAGAGAAAAGAAATATCGTGGGATGGTGCAGTATGATAGTAAATAGTTTGAGATGAAGCCTTAATCGCAAGTGAAATGAGCTGTTTTGAAATATCTGAGGCATGCACGGTCGCACCTTTTCGAGCGATCTCCCGAGAAAAATATC
>SCTV01000013.1 GCA_004298345.1 Patescibacteria group bacterium | reverse complement strand
AACAAAATATTAGTGAATCCAAACAAAAAAATTGGCTTTTGCGCATACGTCTTAGAATTGTTGTGGTCTTCCTTTTGATTTTCCAACTACCATATTTTCAGAATCTATTTGGTTTTAGTGTTGTGGAGCAAGATTTTGTGTGGAGAAATGTAGGAGTCGCATTAGTCTTTCTGGGTTTCCTTATTGCAATATGGGCAAGATCGTATTTAGGAAGAAATTGGAACTCCTCACCGAAGATTAAACATGATCACGAGTTAGTGACTTCTGGTCCGTATCATTTAGTCAGGCACCCGATCTACACAGGTATTCTATTAATGCTTTTGGGTTCCGCGATAACTTTCGGGAACTTATGGACAATCGCCTTTATTTTTTACTGTATTTTTTATATCTACAAACTGAAAGTCGAGGAAGTTTTGATGGAGAGCCAATTTCAAGGTGAGTATTTGGAATATAAAAAAAGAACCAAAATGTTGATACCATATGTCTTTTAAAGAAGTGCTAATTTACTAGCCAAGAACCGTCCTTGCTAGTTGTATCCGCTCTCATCTTCCCATTCCATGCTACACTACACCCTATGAACTCATATATAATTTTTGCAATCGGAGTGGTGGTAGGGATGATTATTGTGCAGATGATCACGAAGAAAAATAAGTTACCGCCGGTACTTTCAGATAGACAGGTAAGGGAAAGGGCGGAACATCGGGATAAAATTCTGGCATTTTTCAATACCGCAGAAGGGAAGCGGGTGACAAATGATGACGTTCAGAAGTTGCTTGATGTTTCTGACTCAACTGCCACCAGATACCTCGAGGAAATTGAAAGAGAAGCCTTGATTCGTCAGGTTGGCGACACGGGTAGCGGGGTATTTTACGAGAAAATATAGCGAAAAACCGTAAAACCGCATTTTCATAAAAGCCCTCAACAGAGCCACACCAAACGGCTCATTAGCTTAATGAGCCGTTTAAGTTTACTAGCTTCGGGTTGTTTAGTTATGAAGTGAATAATGCTAAAATAGAATCATGAACACTTACAACTGGTACTCACAACTTATCAAGCCTACATGGGCGCTACCGGGCTGGATTTTTGGACCGGTGTGGACGGTGCTCTACGCTATTATTGCTGTCACTTTTGGTACGGTATTTTATAAAGCATTTACCAAAGAGATTCCGTGGATCGTGGCTTTGCCATTTGCACTTAACCTCCTTTTCAATTTCGCTTTTACACCAATACAGTTTGGACTCAAAAATAATCTGCTTGCTTCAGTAGATATTCTCCTGATACTAGGTACACTAGTCTGGGCACTCCTTGCGCTATATTTCTTTGGTCAAAAAATTCTTGTCGGGACCGGCGCTTCCAGCTATGCATGGATTGTATACGCAAATATCCCATATCTACTCTGGGTGTCTTTTGCAACAGTATTACAATTGACCATTACCTATCTTAATGCTTAAAACACAGAGGGGTATTACTACAGAATCATTTAAGCCAGATCTGACTCCAAAACAAATGCTTGAGTTTGGTGTTTTTGGTGGATTATATTTTTCAGATAAACCGGAGGAATTTCCGCGAGATTGGTTTAGTAAAGCAAAGCTTTCTCAAGACGGAAAGCGACACAAATATTTAAATTTTTTTAATGTAAACGCCAGTCAGTCACTTTCTGTGTGGCAAGCTAAAGGTTGGATACATCCGCAGGACCCAAGGGGGTGGTTTCAGTGGTATTGTCGTTACTATATGGGACGTAGGACAGATGATGATGTGCGTCAAATAAAAAGGTGGAAGGCCATGAGTAGACATGTAGTCCAGATAAAAAACAACTGTCGAGCCGGAGATGTGTTTTGCCGTCCTCGCCAAAGACAAGCACTACTCCACTGGGCGTATGACTCACGAAAACTTTAGTGTATAGTGTGATTTGAAGATTGTCTCTAAAAAAAGTTACCCCAAATCTTCGCCGTTCCACTCCTCGAGTGGTTGGAATTTATCAGCCTAGCTAACCACCCCTTCTTTTAGTATAGTATATCTACTTATGGAAATTGGAATTTGGGGAGACAGCATTACATACGGAGCCTGCGACAGTGAAGGTTTGGGCTGGGTGGGGAGACTCCGCAAAACATTTCCCGTAGCCGACTATGACGGCGTCTACAATCGAGGTGTGTGTGGGGATACGGTACGCGATGTTTTGAAAAGATTTCCTGCCGAGGCTGAATCAATACAGCCTACGATCATTTTGTTTGCCTTTGGTCTAAATGATTCAAAATATCTCCAAGGCAAAAGTGAAAACAATATACCTTTGGTTGAGTTTAAACAGAAGACAGAGGAGCTCGTATCGCTGGCCAAAAAATACACCAAAAAGATATACATACTGGGAGGGACAAAAGTAGACCCAGCTATGGAAAATTCGACAGAAAATCGTTTTGTGAATACCGAGATAGAAAAATATAACGCAGTGCTCGTAGAAATAGCCGAGACACACGGGGCAACGTTTGTGGATTTGTTTGGTGTCCTAGATACGACAACCGACTTGTTTGATGATAAGCTACACCCAAACGCAAACGGGTACCAGAAGCTTTTTACTAAGATTTTTTCTGAAATCAAGGATCAGTTTTAATTTTTATGACTATTGAAACTTCTATTCCCGAATTTGGCATCAAACGCGATAACGAAGAACGTCGCGATGGTGGTTGCGCGGTTGTCTTTGACCCAGCGACTCAAAAATATGCAGTGGGCAAACATGACGCCGGTGGATTGTACAGACTTTTTTCTGGAGGGGTGGATGCAAACGAAGACATCAAGCAGGGTGTGCTCAGGGAAGTGCTGGAAGAGAGTGGTCTGCATGATTTCTTGCACGTCGAGCAGATTGCGGAGGCATTTACTCATTATCACAACTCTCTCAAGAATGTGAATCGTGTGGCCAAGGCGACATGCTTTCTCGGCATCCTCAAATCGGCAACACTCGTCGAGGCTAAGCTCGAAGAGCATGAGAAATTTACGCTCGAGTGGGCGACAGCGGAAGAAATTTTAGCAAATTGGGAATCCAGAAATCAGAACAAAGACTTTGACCACTGGGTATATTTTTTGAATAAAGCCGTCGCTCGGGCGAAGGAGCTGGGATATGATAAGGATAAGTAAGAGCAAAAAACCGCCTGGGATACCTAGGCGGTTTTTGGCTCTAAAAAGCCCCCGATTTTGGTACTCCAAAATCGGGGGCTTTTTCCTGTAATTATTTCCTTTTCGCCCGTCTCAGTATATGTACAAAGGTCGGGCGCATTTAACCATGGTGCGCGACTTATGTGACAAAAACAACATTTCGCACTTAAGTATTATTAATTAATATTACATCTCTATGAAAAATGTATACCTAAAATATATTGTCAGTGGAATGCTTCTCACCATGCTCGTGGTAAGCCCGCTTGTCGGTCTTGCAAAAGAAAAGGATGACGACCGCGACGCTGAAAATAAAGACAAGAGTTCGATGGATCTTGAGATGGAGTCTAAGGCCAGCTTGTCTGCTCGATTTATGGATTGGTACCATGCACGAATCGCTAAAGCTCAAATACTGAAACTTGGAGAGAAGGGTGTAGCACCAGTCATAAGCGAGCTTACTGCAACTTCAACCAGTTACAAGTCAGCAAAGATTACTTGGATGACCGATGTTCACGCAAATAGCTCGGTATGGTTTAGCACTACTACGCCAGTCAACGCCTCAAGTACACCAGCCGTCTTTCACCGAGGATTGATCACCAATCACGTCATCAATCTAAAGAAGCTTGAAGCTGATACGACTTACTATGTAGTAGTCGGCTCAAAGGACAGACAGGGTGATGCAACTACTTCTGCACAGATATCATTCAAGACAGAGCCTGCCCCAGCATCAGTAAACAGAGCTCCGGTTATTGAAAAAATTGTCGGACCAGACTCACTCCTTATTAATCAGGAAGGTACATGGACTGTCACTGCTTCCGATAAAGAAAATGGAGTATTGACCTACGCGGTTGATTGGGGAGATACCGGAATACTCTTGCAATCTCGTCCAGATGATTCAGCCTTTGTAGGAACCAGCACATTCAGTCATCGTTATACTTCTGCCGGCACTTATAATATCCGCTTTACCGTAAAGGATGATCAAGGTTTGACTGATACAGACTCTGTCAGAGTAAAAGTTTCCGCTCCTGCTCCTGTCGATACGACAGCTCCGGTCATGAGTAATGCCAAGGTAAGTGTTTCGGCTGACGCGATAGTTCTCGCCTGGAAGACAGATGAAAAAGCAACTTCACGACTCTTCTTTGGAACGACAGCTTCTGTTGATACAAGTACTACGACTGGGAAATTTGTAAGTAACAACACGTTAACTACTGACCACGAACTCAAGTTGAGTGGTCTCCAAGCTAACACGTTGTACTTCATGAAGGCTCAGTCGACGGATGCTTCGGGTAACGCTAAGACATCGGGTGAATTCTCTGTCAGTACTCTCGCATTCTAGTTTGTGAGATTGTCCCTAGGCTTCTATCAGTAGACAATAGAAACGAGAGTGAGCACAGATGAACAAAGTAACTCAAACAAAACCGCCATTAGTAAGCGGTTTTGTTTTGTGATGGATTGCTTTTTGAATCACTGCTTTAGTGCTACACTTTATTCATGTCATGGTATTTTTTCGCCTTTCTTTCTCCGCTATTGTGGGCAATCAGCAATCATATCGATAAATATATTTTGGCTCGGTATCTGAAAAATACCAACACTGGAGTCTTGGCGATTTTTGCTGGATTGGTGGGGTTTTTGTTTTCTCTCGGTATCCTGATTTTCTCACCCAGTAGCATTATGGGAATCAATTTATTTAATGCAGTTGTTATTATTTTAAATGGAGCACTGCTGATTATCGCTTTTGTACCATATTATTATGCTTTGAATGGAGAGGATGCTTCATCAGTCGTACCTCTCTATCAATCCATACCAGTATTTTCATTTGTTATAGGTTTCTTTTTACTCGGTGAATCTGTTAGTTCTTTAAAGATCGTCGCCGGTCTATGTATTATTGTCGGATCCATTCTTGTATCTATTGATCTTAGTAAATCGAAACTGTGTCTAAAGGGTAGGGTGTTATCGCTCATGCTCCTTTCGTCGTTTTTAATCTCAGTTCATTTTCTTGTGTTTAAGGTTGTGGCCCTTGAAGAAAGTTTTTGGACGACAGTGTTTTGGGAGTATATCGGAGCCACTTTGGTTGCAGTTTTTTTGCTCCTCTTTATCAAAAGTTATCGTAGTCAATTTATTTCCGTGTTGAGAGGTAATTCTTTTGGAGTTATTTCCATTAACGTCCTTAATGAGGTGATAAATATTGGGGCAAAATTACTCGCAAACTACGCAACTCTTTTGGTGCCAGTGGTTATTGTAAATCTGGCAAACGGACTTCAGCCATTGTTTGTCTTTTTAATTGGTATATTGTTGACCTTATTTTTCCCATTTATTAATAAAGAAATGGTTACCAAACAACACGTAATCCAGAGAATTGTTGCAATCTCAGTATTATTTATAGGCAGTTACTTATTGGTAATATAATTAGTGATTTGAATATCTCTGGCAAACTTTAGTACGGTATTTGACGAGTAGGTTTTTTATACCCGTATCTATTTTTCACAATACCTGTATACTTGATAGATTATTAGGTAATATTTTTACACATGGAAAGAGGTGCACACGATATTCGAGGTAAGGCGAGAACAACACGGTCAAAAAAGACCGCCAAGCGTCGAGCGATAAAAAACGCGAGATTGGCGGCAAAGAAAAGCAAGAAAGGCAAAAAGAGATAAGTGGGAATGCAAACAAAACGACCGGCATGCCGGTCGTTTTGTTTGCATTCGATTTAAAAATACGTATACTGAGTCCTTGAAATACAACCTCCATGTCCCAAGAATTTTCACCGATTCAAAACCACATCCTCACTCGATTAAAGAATGCGAAATCCCTCCGCTATAGCGAAATCATGCCCGAAAAAATTGCAAATGATCTGTACAACTATCACCTGCAGTTTTTGGTAAAGAAAGGTTTTGTTTTGAAGCAAGATGATGGATACGCACTATCTGATAGTGGTGTAAAACATGTCGCTGATCCACATCTCGAAGATGATGCGCTAAAAATTGCCAGTCTTTTTAAGGTCAATGTGATTACTATTGTCTCTCGAGTGGTGGATGGAAAAATTGAGATTTTAAATCAGATACGGAAAAGTCATCCTTCGTACGGTAAGATCGGGGTGATGGGTGGTATCGTACGGAAAGGTGAGCTGACTACAGATGCGGCTAGGAGAAAATTGAAAACGGAGACTGGACTCGATGCGACATTTCGAGTACTCGGTGTCGAGCGGAGACTGATTTATGTCAAAGACAAACTTTTTTCTGATGTATTTTTTCCTATTGCGTATGCGGATAAAAGTACCGGCACACTGAAAGTGGATACAGAATTTGGTCACAACATGTGGGTTTCTATCGACGAGGCAATTAAAAATGATTCAGGAGAGTTTGATTCAATTTGGAATATTGTGCCGGTACTTCGGGCTATTAAGGCCGGTGAAATAGACAAGATGCCCTATTTTTATGATGAGGCGATACAGAGTGGGGAGAAGATGTTGTTGTAAATGATGAAGGTGAGAAATACCCCGAATTTTTCTACTTAACCGAACGTGTAATCATGTTTTAGGTCTGAAAATTCGGGGCATTTCTTTTACCGAGGGAGCCCTCGCTATTTTGTTTGTCTGTGTTTGGTATGCTCGTTATGGACAGCATAACCATTTACATTATGAAAAAACAAACATCGATAAAACAATTGCGAGCGACGGGTTCGGTGGCCATCTCATGCCCTCCCGAAGCCAGTGCAGGTATTGTCAGAGCATCGACATGGTGGGAAGCGTTTTGTGCACTTCCAAAACAGACGCGTTTAGAATTTCCTTACCAAGAAGGTTCGGGATATGAGCTACAGGAAACACCCGGAGCCACTCGTGATCTGAAGGAGCACTTTCATTTTACTGAGGGCAAGGCAGATTGGCTTGCGGACACAGCGATACAGACTGGAGAAGTGGCGGTCATGCAATTTGTCCAAAATACTGTCGCGCTATTACCTCTCATTCGTCCACTTGTTTTGGAATTTGCCCGCGAAGTGGAAAAATTCTATGGACTCGAAGGTTTTGTAGATGAAGTTGCTTCTGGTGAAGGTAAGTGGATCATTCGATTCCTTCACTACTTTGGTGGTCGCATTGCGGGGGATGAAATAGCGACAGCGCATACGGACAAGAGTGGGTTTACTCTCAACTTCACGAGCACGTCAGGACTCGAGCGATTGGATTATGATGGTGTTTGGCGTCCGATGCCGGTGGCCGAGGGACAGACGACCATCAACACTTCGATGCAACTCCAATATCGTTCAAAAGGGGAGCTCAAAGCTCTGTGTCATCGAGTGGTGGCGACTCCCGCGACTGCGGTGAACGGACGTTTTTCGATGGTGTGTTTTATTCCTCTCACAAAGACCGCGTCATACAACAAAAAGGGTGCCGGCCGGCTTCAGGAATTTGCCCCAGGCTTCAATTACACGATGCCATTTGAAGAGTTTGGAAAGTTGTTTGTGAAGGAGTAATAAACACTACAGTGGCCTTATGTAGGTCACTGTTTTTTTAGTTGATTTATCTCCAGATTT
>SCTV01000012.1 GCA_004298345.1 Patescibacteria group bacterium | reverse complement strand
ACTCTTCCCATTATTCATAAGCTCCGTTTGTTGCATAAAGATATCTATTGTACCTCAGAAAAATTATCGAAGCGAGACAAGCTCGGTATTCATTCACAGATAGAAAAACAGTCTATTGTCTGTCTAACACTCGCGGTGGAATCAGCTTTCAAACCGAGATCAACAAAAACAAGCTCGCTCGAACATTTGCGCTTAGAAGTTGAAATTCTCAAACACTTGATCCGCACCGAACAAGAGCTTTCCATCATTTCGGAAAAGATATATATTCGCCTTTCGGAACAGCTAGTAGAAATCTCAAAAATGACCACTGGCTGGCTTCTGTACGCTACACAAACACAAAAAGGCTCATGATGAGCCTTTTTGGAGAAACTTCCTCACGACCACCAGCGTTGGAATTGCGATTGTCCGCGTCATTCCAGTTGAAGTTGACCTGCGAGTTGTCCGGATTCCAATTGCCATTCGCAACCTTGCCACTCCGAAGCCTCTATTGCTCACTTTTGTCTGTATCACCAAGCACCGTTTGCACAATGCCCTGAGTTAGGTACCCCCGAAGTATTTCCGGCTTTGTATAAAAGTGAACAAGCAGTTTCTTTGTTTAGGCAAATTGTTATCCACCTGAGCGGATCAATTTAAAAGCCGTCTCTGCAGTATAAATAAAAAGGTGGTAGTAATCAAATCAATGACTACTACCACTGTGCATTCCCAGATTACCGAGTGCCCAAAGGGAACAAGGGACTCAAGGAGTTGCAAGGGCACATTCAACTGCCTCACGACCACCAGCGCGGGAAAGGCGAAGGCCCGCGACAAACCAGCAGAAGTCGACCTGCGAGCAGCCCGGATCCCAATAGCCATCCGCAACCTTGCCACTCCGAAGCCTGTTGTGCGGGAACCGCGTCCAGGTCTCTGAGTCCAGGAAGCGACCGGTTGCTTTGTGATAGGTGCCGAAAGCGATGGCGTATCCGCGCAGGTCGAGAAAGGTGCGCTTGGTAGCGACCATCTCGTTTGCGGAGAGACCCATCGTGTTCTCAGTCGGTTTTTCCGAACGCTCGATGAAGCGAAGCGTGGGCTTGCCCGAAGCTTCGCTTCCGCTGTAGTTCTCGACCGCGCTTTCCTCGTAGATGTCCTTGAGGCACTTTTGAGCCTTGAGGGCTTTGTTGAGTGTAGCGCGGTTGTCGAGATCGCCAGGGTCATAGACAGCGATCACCGACTTCCACGGAAGCGTCTCCGGCATTGTAAACTGCTTGCGCAGGTCGGGACGATGACCGAAGAATTCCTCGGCGAGGTCCTCTGCTTCCTTGAGCGCCTTGAGGGCGTTCGTATCAGCAAAGACGAAGGAGGGGCGGGGAGGCGGTGGTGCCTGCGGAGCTTCGAGCTGTTCAGACTGATCGAGGCCGAAGCCTTTTCGAAGAGCATCTGGAATTCCCGAGAGATTCTGCTCCCAGTATTCGAGCTGCTCAACTGTCAGCGTGGTGGCGACATTTGCCACCATTTTGAATCCGAGGTTGTAGGCGCGAGCAACGAGCTTCGCGTCTCCAGTTTCCAACAAGGGTGTACCTTTCACGGTGTTTCCTTTTTGATCTGCAATTTCCAAAGAACAGGCTGGATTTTGGCAACATGCCACAATCTCTGTTCTAATCCTAATTATACACCCATTGACCATATTTGTCAAGTCTTTTTAGACATAGCTAAAATAGCCCTCTCTGCAAGGCTATTCTGCGGATTATTGCTAGATTATCCTCTTTCTAAAAACTTTCCTACTTTCTAGTGTTTTGCTTCCCTACCGCTTTCACTAATTCTTTTACCACATACTCAACATCGCTTTTTTTGGTTTTTCGGCCGAGAGAGATGCGGATAGAATTTTTGGCCCGCCAAGGTTCGCCTTTGAGCTCACGTATCACATAGGACTCACTTTCATCTTTGAGACATGAGCTTTTAGTTGAGCAAGATATCCCTCGAGCATCAAGCTGGAGCACGAGAAACTCTGCGTCAATGTTTGGAATGGAAATATTGATGTTGTTTGGCAATCGTTGAATCTGATCACCGTTTAAAATTGATCCTGGAATTCCGGCAAGAATTTTTGAAATAGCAAAGTCGCGGAGCAAAGTCAGACGCGCCACTTCCTTTTCTCGTTCCTTTTCGGCGATTTCAAATGCGACGGCAAGACCTGCAATCGCCGGCACATTTTCGGTACCTGAGCGTAGACCGCTTTCCTGCCCCCCACCAGAAATGATCGGCGAAAGTTCCACACCTCTCTTTATATAGAGCATACCGATCCCCTTCGGTCCGTACACTTTATGTCCATCAAGAGTAATCATGTCCACACCCAAAGTATTGGTATCG
>SCTV01000011.1 GCA_004298345.1 Patescibacteria group bacterium | reverse complement strand
CTACTTTCTGTTCTGCGAGTAGATCAGGATACATTTTACTGATTGCAAGCTCCGCCATTTCTTCGAGGATAGCCATTTCGCCGACTTTGGCGATAAGCATTTTTTCTGGAACTTTGCCTTTGCGAAAACCGTCGAGCTCGGCATGTTTACCGATGTATTCGAGAGCTTCTTTACGAAATGGAGCGAGTTTGTCAGCACTGATTTCCCCAGTAATCTCTATCTCTGAATCAGGAAGCTTGCTGATCTTGATATTTGAGTACAGTACTACTTTTGATTGTTTTTCTGCGGTTTTTTTCATAGTTTCAACAGTGTAGCGTGTGGGTGGGGAAATGGCAAGTCCCCGATTTTTCTACTGAAAAATCGGGGACTAATTGCACCTAAAATACAAACTACTTTAAAGGCGGGACAATAGTTTCCGCACCGAGCGCATCTATTTCTGCCTGTATCGATTTCAGGTCACTCGCACTCTCGGTCTTTAGTTTTTTGAGCTCCGCTTCCTGTTCAGCTTCACTTTTTTGACTTTCTTGGCGCTGTTTCTCCTGCTTGTTGAGCTGTTGTCCCCAAATGTACAGTGCACCAATGAGCAAGATAATAACCACGATCGCCGAGCCGATGATAGGGCCGACCGGTTTTTGATGGTCTTGGTTTTGGGTCAATTTGTTTGGGATTTCCATGTATTCGTCCCTTTCGCGAGGGATTTATTGAACAGAACCTTTTGCGGGAGCTTCTGTTTCGTCGTCGATGTTTCGTGTGCCGGTATTGATGGTTTCCACTACATCGGTCAGTGAGGTCTGCGCTTCCTTCATGCTCTTTCGAGCATTTTCATAAATGTCTTTCCTGACCGAAGTTTTTGGTGCTTCTGAATTGGCTTCGTCAATGATGATCTCAATATCTCTTTCGGCATCATCAATTTTGACATCGGCAATAGCTAGTGCAATACGTGCATCGGTAAGATCTATTTCCTGATTTTCAATTTTCTGAATGCGCATGTCGAGTCGGTCAGCTATCTTTCGCATGTTGTCTATTCGAAGGAGGAGTGGATCGACAGGTCGTTTGCTAAAAGAGCTAATAGATACAGGCACAATGGTATCGCTCTCGATCTTTCTGCGATCTTCCAATTTTTGAGCAATGAGCTCATTTCGCATGTTGCGGTTCTTTTCCCGGTTCTCTTTTGACTGATCTACACGGCTTTTCCAGGCGGTTTTGAGCTTGAGTATCTCGTTTTTGACAGAGTTGGTTGAGGTGCCCTGGAGGGTTGACTGAATTTGGGAGCTTTTGACAACATTTGATACCACAGAGGCCTTTTTATCGGCTCCCTCTGCACTTGCGGTCTGAGTACATATGAATATAAGGCCGAGTATAGCCATTTTAATGGCTATTTTGGCCTGTTTTGGGCTTATAAATGATGACATAATTAGGTTTAAAGTTAGAGTAAAGGTATCCAAATGTAGTATGGCTACTACAAGACTATAGTATAGCATAAAAGAAGGGGTTTTGATAGCCGTCTGGGGATATCTAATAGATGGTGAAAATTAGAGAAATGTGGCAAAAATAAATTAAAAATCTCTCGCGGGGGTGGTGCGAGAGAGGGTTTGTGATGCTAGATCTCGTCTGTGTTTGGCACAGGCTCCTGAAACCACGGTGTGTTGGCGCTGACGAGGAGGGAGCCTTCGTGCAGAGGGTGATTGAGGTCTGAGTGAACAGTCAGCATCAGGCTGTTCCGCAAGGTGTCTTTCCCCGCAGAGATCACCCGACTTTCCAGGAGCCCCACTGCCGGTTTGCCAACCAGGTCTCGCATGTCCGTGAACGCTTGATAGCAAAGTAGCACATAGATCGACCGACCGAGGGCTTTGTGGCCGTAGATCGGAGTCATGGCTTGGACGGAAGCGCGTGGGCTGGAGGCGAGCTTTTCAAGCACCTCGAGAGCGTGCACGATTCCGAGGCCGACATTATTTTTTATGGCATATTCTGCCACGGTCGTGTGGTGCTCACCCGGCTTGTAGTCATGAAGTTGGCGGATGTGTTTGTAGGCCGGCTCGACATGGTTGACCTGAAGCACTGAGACAAACGTTTCATCGAGCGCGGGCTGTAGCTGTGTGGTTATCCCAGATTGGCCAGGAAACCCCCCGACAACACATTGATCTGCAAAGTATCTCAGGTCATGATGTTTGGCGGGACTTTTTTCAAGTTTCCAGTTGATGGCGATAGGTGTGAAGCTGTGCGCCTTCAGGCCGGTGTGTGATGGTGAGATGCGGCCGAGCGCTCCGAGAACCAAGGCCATGGCCAGATTGGTGTCAGGGATGTCGTAGGTGAAGTTGTGGAAGAATCCGGGCCAAAGACCGGCCACCATGAGGTTTTGGGTAAACTGCACAGCTTCCCGAGGAAGCGAGCCTTTTGAGTGAGGTTTTTTCATAGGTTGTCTTTCGGCTACTGGTTGAGGATTGTTCAGGGACATCACAAGTATGATGGCAAAGAACAAAGTGTTTATCTAAAAATATACTAAATGAACAGGAAAGTAAAGGAAAACAAAACATCCCCCGCGCCCTACTGGGCGCGGGGGATGTTTTGTTTTTAAAGTTATTTTTTCTTTCCTTTTCCTTCTTTTTTCTTCATATCATCTTGGTAGAACTTGATACCTCGGGCAAAGGCTGCTTCGGCGGCCACCTTACCTTTGAAATCGTTGACCACCACCTCTTTATTTTGGAGTTTCTTGTAGGTTGAGTAGAAGTGTTCTATTTCTCGCAAAGTGTGTGGGTTCAAGTCTGCAAGGTCGAGTACGTCATTCCACCTTGGATCATCTACTGGCACGGCAATAATCTTGTCGTCAGCGTCACCGCTATCTATCATACTCATGATAGCTACCGGACGGACTCGTACGAGCACACCAGGGAAAAGGGCGTGAGTAGTAAGTACTACTACGTCCACGGCATCACCATCATCCCAAAGTGTCTGCGGAATAAAGCCATAGTCGAAAGGGAAGTCTTGGCTGGTGTGTGCAACACGATCGAGGGCAATCAGACCAGTCGCTTTATCTATTTCATATTTATTTTTTGAACCTTTTGGAATCTCAATAATCACATTGATCTTTTGAGCTGTTCCTGGGGCAATATCGTGTAGAAAATGCATGGGTTTTGGTTTAAATTATTGATTTTGAATTTATTCCTCCTTTTCTAAAGGAGGTGGATGGTACTCCAGACGGAGGATTTTGACGGCTGAGAAAATCCCTCCTTCACGGTAGTGAAGTGCTCCCTTTAAAAAAGGGAGAATAATGCGAATTACTCTGCCTTATTTTCTTTTGCTTCTGGAGCAGTTTCGGCAGGAGCTTCTGGGGTCTCTTTTGCTGGCACCGGCTGAGATTGAATATCAATCTTCCAGCCAGTGAGCTTTGCGGCAAGACGGACATTTTGTCCACCCTTACCGATCGCGAGAGACTGTTGATCAGGAGCTACTTCCACTAGCGCTTTACCTTCAGTGGCAACAAGCTTGACCGAAAGTACCTTGGCTGGAGAGAGCGCATCTTCGATAAATTTCTCCGGCTTCTCTGACCACTCTATGATATCAATTTTCTCGCCATGAAGCTCGCTCATCACTGTGGATACGCGTACTCCTCTCTGACCAACCATAGAGCCGATCGGGTCGATGTGTGGATCATTTGAGGCTACGGCAATCTTTGACCTTGAGCCCGCTTCACGAGCGATCGCTTTGATAGCAACAGTACCCGAAGCAATTTCTGGCGCTTCAATTTCAAAAAGTTTCGCCAAGAATTTTGGATGTGCACGAGAAATGCGGAGTAGCACGCCTCGCTGGCCATCCTCTACCATTTGGAGATAGCCACGCACTCGCTCACCCTGTTTGTAGCGCTCACCAGGAATCTGTTCTTCAAAGGGGAGGATGGCAGTGGTGCGTCCCATATCAATGAAAATATTACCTCGTTCCATTCTCTGGACCGTACCGTTTACAATCTCACCTTCACGTTTGCCGTATTCGCCGAGCACTGAAGTCTTTTCGGCTTCTCGGATTTTCTGGATAATAATCTGCTTGGCTGTTTGAGCCGCGATGCGACCGTAGTCGTCTTTGTGCTCTAGTGGGAAAATAATTTCATCGTCGAGAGCTGCACCCTTTTTGATTTTCTGTGCATCTGAAAGAAGGATGTGATGTTCAGGGTTGAAACGCACACGCACATTTTCCATATCTACATTTTCGAGATTGTCTTCGGCCTCATCTTCCATGATGACCTTGGATTCATCCACGACGATTTTCACCTGGTAGAACTCTGTCTTACCGGTGTTGAGGTCAAAATCAGCCCGCACGATCTGGCCTTTTTTACCGTATTCTTTTTTATAAGCAGTGGCCAGTGCGAGCTTGATAGCTTCCAAGGTTTTTTCCTTTGGAATACCTCGCTCTTCCTCCATCTGCTCAAGCACTGAATTTATGACTTTTAGATCGAACATGGCAATTTAAAATTAAAAGTGAAAAGTGTAAAATTTGGCTCAAAACATGGGTCTTTTGCCAGGATACCTTTCTCGCTTAGTTTTATTAAAAAAACGAGTCCGCCCGTGAAGGCGAACTAATCTACAAGGAGAAGTATACACCCGATGAAGGCGCTTGTCAAGCTAAATACAAAAATTGAGAAAAGAGAAACTCCGCTGCTATGGGGTGCACAGCAGCGGAGTTCAAACGCGCTCTTCAATGGGTGGCCGAAGAGCAGGCTGCGGTGGTGGGTGACACCATCCGCCCCACGTGCGTTACCCGAATCCGGGCGTAAGGTAGCAATGTGATTGCTTCCTCATGGGCTGTCCTTTCCTTTGATGAAACTCAGTATACGAATTCGCCTGGCCATGCCGATGGCCAACTAGTCTGAACTATCCGTGCTGGTTTCAATGCCTTGTCCAAGGTTAATTTAATCACAATATAAAGAATAAAGTCAACGAGCAAGGTGGGGAAATAAAGTTTAGTCTCGTCCTCTCCCCGCACCAAGCTGTTCCCTCGGAGTACCTCGGCGGGTAGTAGGCGAGACATCTAGGTAAACTTTGTTGTATCTGTGTCGGCTCCGCCGACTTCATCTTCATTCTTGCGGATTCATCCCCGCGACAAGCCGTCGGGGATTTCTCCACAATTACAATAAAAAGACCCGAGCGTTTCCACTCGGGTTTGGTGCTTGGGCAAGCAAGGTCGTTGGTCAATGTCCGAGCCACCGGTCATCGAATGACCGCAGCTGGGCCTTGCAACCTGGGCAAGTGTAGATCATTTTTCTTCCCCAGTCGGTCTCAACAGTTTGTCCGTCCGCCGGAATGACATGGTCCCAGCAACTGTTGCACAACCCCGCTGATGTCCGGTGGTTCCTCACTGTCGCGAGAGCCAGAACTTGAGGCTTCGGCGGAACGTAGGCCGGCATTGCGATGATTGCGGCCAGGCTCGGTGGGTTGGCAATCGGGATCCAGACTTTTCCGCGGGTTCCGTCATCGGCCAGGTAGCCAATGCGCAAACCACCATCATCAGGATGCTTGCCGTTGTGAGTTATTACTCGTATTCCCATAGTTTTCGCTTGGTTTGAGGTTGTGGTCTCGTTGTTGATGAAAGGAGCGTCAAATATGAGAGTACTGCGGGGGGGGGCGTTTGTCAAGGATTTAATCTGGCTAAAGGATTCCCTGAATTTTCACCACCCACAAGCACAATTTTAAAAAGAATACAAAATAGAGGCTTCGCAAGGCGGGTAGCCGAGACTTGAGAGATTTCTTACCAAAGAAATACTCGTACTCTATTTTGTATTCTTTTTAAAATTGTGCGCCCTCCTTTTATCCACACTCAGTATCCCACTTATTTTGCTATACTATCTACATGAAGAAACATCTCGCGCAGGGTTTTTTGATAGTACTGATATTTTTTGTCTCGGCGGTAGCTTTTTATCACACTAGTCAGGTGAGGGCGCAGGGAGATGTCGGCACTCTCTCGGGCTATCTGTGGTCATCGAATATTGGCTGGGTCAGTATGAACTCATCAAATGACTCAGGCTCCGCCGGACTCTATGGCGTGGCTGTACAAGCAACAGGTGCTGACGGCTTTCGTCCGGTAGTCGGCTACGGCTGGTCTCCAAATATTGGTTGGATAAAGTTTGGAGGACTCTCGGGCTTTCCAGTAGTCTCCGGAGGCTCTGGCACTGTTTCTGCTAATGCTCGTTTTAATTCTAACCATATCGAAGGCTGGGCGAGAGCTTGTGCGGGAACTATTATTCCAGATTGCACTGGAAATACTCGTATCGACGGCTGGGACGGATGGATCGCACTTTCCGGAAGTACTCATCCGGTGATCGGTACTACTGATGACTCCGGCAACACATGGTTTCGAGGCTTCTCTTGGGGATCCGATGTGGTTGGCTGGCTCGACTGGGAACGAGTGATTGGCACCAACATGAATCTTGCCGGCCCGCAGGTCAATCTTTCTCTCTCAGAAACTGATTCGGGAGAAACACGCCTCACTACCACCGAAAGAGACAGAGTCCATTTGTATTGGAAAACAAGAAATCTTCCCGCAGGCATTACTCAGATCCAGGCACGAGCTTACAAGCAGGGAACTGTCCAGGATATTCCGCAAGATTCTATTTGGTCTGGTACAAAACAAATTTCAGCCGGAGGCGATCTCACCAACGGTTTTGAGGCGGTCGGATCTTACTATTTCAAAGTGCAGTACTTAGATTCTGTGACGAATACGTATGTTTCGAGTAATGATGTGTATGTGACTATTGTTCCGGCTTTTTCATTTTCAATTGGCCCAGAATTGCTTCTAAAACAAGCTCCGGGCTCAGTTTCAAATCGTTCGCAGGTGGCGCTCAATGCTCCCGCGAGTTTTAACGGCTCAGTGCCACTAAGTCTCGTCTCGATCACCGGTCCTTCGGGCACACTCACTTGTGGACAGCAGGTTACCTGTTCTCTTTCCGCGTCGGTATCTCGTGTGACCCCGGCAGAGCTAGAGCTCACTGCTCGCACACAGCTTCCTCGCGGTATCTACACAGTCACCATTTCGGGTCCTGCAGACGGCTCTACTATTGTTGGTACCGTGCCTCTACGAGTGGGCGACTCATCAGCTACATTTGAGGAGTTTTAGTCGAAGATTACATTCTCGCATCTTCCTGTACTTGTCCACAGTATTTAAGCCTTTTTAAGGGTAATGTTTGGTATACTTAGGTACAAAGAACACTGTGTATATTGAACAAAAACAACTCAAGGATTTTATTCTCGACTCAGGCCTTGTTTCGAAGGCAGATTTTGAGTCCGCACACGAAGAAGCACAGAAAACCGGAAAAAATACCGGCGATATTTTAGTTAGCGCCGGCAAAATCACCGACGACAATCTCCGCCGTATCCAGGCATATATTTTAGGCATTCCCTTTGTAGATTTGAAAGGTCAGAAACTCGATTTCAAAGTCCTATCCCTCATTCCCGAGCCGATTGCCCGAAATAACAACATCGTAGCGTTCAAAAAGGTTGATGATTCGCTCGAAGTGGCAATGCTCGACACCGATGATCTTTCCGCTATCGATTTCGTCAAGAAAAAGGTGCATTTAAAGATACTGCCTCGTCTGACCGATGTGGAGTCTATCAAGTCCACGATATTGCAATACCAAAAGAGTCTCAAAGCAGAGTTCGGAGACATTATTCAAAAAGAAGCTTCCGCGATCACGACAATAGATGAAATGTCTGTGGGTGGGGGTACCGCAGAGCCAACCAGCGAGAGTGATCTAAAGAAAATTGCAGAGGATTTGCCGGTGGTGCGCGTGGTAGATACTTTGCTCAAACACGCGATCATTCAAAACGCTTCGGATATTCATATCGAGCCTCTCGAGACCCAGCTTCTCGTGCGCTATCGCATCGACGGACTGCTTCATGACGCTATGATTCTGCCTAAAAATATCGAAGCTGGTATTACGGCCAGAATCAAAGTGCTTTCGAGTCTCAAACTTGACGAAAAACGTCTTCCACAAGATGGTCGTTTTAAAATAGAATTAAATGGAGAAAAAGTTTCGTTTCGAGTGTCCATTTTGCCGACATATTACGGTGAGAAAACCGTGATGCGTCTCCTCCGAGACAACGTGTCCGGATTTAGCCTGGAAGGACTGGGTTTTCATGGAGAAGGACTCGAGCGCATTCACAGTGCAAGCAAGCAGACCACCGGTATGATACTGACCACTGGACCGACAGGCTCGGGAAAAACCACTACACTGTATACGGTGCTCGATATTTTGAACACCGCAGATGTGAATATTTCTACCATTGAAGACCCGGTGGAGTACCAAATGTCTCGTATCAATCAAACCCAAGTCCGTCCAGAAATCGGTTTTACCTTTTCTGTCGGTTTACGAACACTGGTGCGACAAGATCCGGATATTATCATGGTGGGAGAAATCCGAGACAACGAGACAGCGTCTCTTGCGGTCAACGCCGCATTGACGGGACACCTTGTGCTTTCTACCCTTCACACCAACTCCGCCGCCGGTGCCATTCCACGTTTGCTTGATATGAAGATCGAGCCGTTTTTGCTCGTTTCCACCATCAATGTGATTATCGCGCAGAGACTGATTCGTAAACTTTGTGAATCAAAAGAAAAATATCTTTTGACCAAGGCAGAAATCGAAACGCTTTCAAAATCTGTCGACCTGGACCGAGTCCTCTTGGCACTCAAAGAGGAAAAAATAGTTGATAAAAGTGCGACATGGGACAAAATTCATTTTTATAAACCAAAGCCGACTCCAGAGAGCGAAGACGGCTACAGTGGCCGTATTGGTATTCATGAAATCTTGAAAGTGACTGCTCCGATACGAGAGCTGGTGATGAAAGGAGCAACGAGTGACCAGATAGAAGATCAGGCCAAAAAAGAGGGGATGCTCACCATGATT
>SCTV01000010.1 GCA_004298345.1 Patescibacteria group bacterium | reverse complement strand
GGCAACAAACTCAAAGAATCTGAGTACAAAGAAGTTCGAGAAGCTATTTTGAAACAAGATGCAATGCCCTCGATGCGATTGCTTCAGTTTGCAGGTCCTGCTGCACGAGCAACAAATGTGTGCGCGTACAACTGTTCATTTATCGCACCTTCAAGCTGGCGAGATTTTGGAGAAATAATGTACATCTCGATGTGTGGTACTGGAGTGGGATGGGCAGTAGAAAGTCAGAACGTACAGTCATTGCCACAAATAAAGATGCAGACAGGGAAAAAGCTTCCGGTACATGTGATTGATGACAGCAAAGAGGGTTGGTGCGATGCATTTATTTTTGGACTCAATACCTGGGCTGATGGTATGGACGTAGAATTCGACTATTCAAAGCTTCGTCCAGCTGGTGCACGTTTGAAAACTATGGGTGGCAAGAGCTCTGGACCTGAGCCACTTCGACAACTTTTAAACTTTACTCGAGAAAAGATGCTCAAGCGGCAGGGCCGACGACTTTTGAACATTGATGCGCACGATATTATTTGTAAAATAGGCGAGATTGTGGTGGCCGGTGGTGTACGAAGAAGTGCCATGATTTCTCTTTCTGATCTCGACGATGAAGCTATCCGAGACGCAAAGAAAGGTCAGTTTTACCTCACCGACCCACAGCGAAGTCTTGCCAACAACTCTGCTGTTTACCTCCAAAAGCCCAGCGCTGCTGAATTTATGGAAGAGTGGGTGGCGCTCATGAAGTCTGGTTCTGGCGAGCGAGGTATTTTCAACCGAGGCGGTCTCGCAAAAAGCCTTCCTGCTCGACGTATCGAAGTGCTCAAAGGCAATATCGGCGGTCTCGGCACCAATCCATGCGGAGAAATTATTTTGCAATCAAAACAATTTTGTAATCTTTCAGAAATTGTTGCTCGATCGACAGACAGCGAAGCAGACTTGATTCGAAAAATGAAAGTTGCCACCATTCTCGGTACCTATCAATCTACGCTCACCAAGTTCCCATACCTTTCCAAAGAATGGAAGGAACACTGTGAAGCAGAAAGACTTCTTGGTGTGTCTATTACTGGTCAGTGGGATTGTCCGACAGTACGAAAGCCTGAAGTGATGAAAAAGCTTCGACTCGAGTCAATCAAGCTCAACAAACTATACGCAAAACGTTTTGGTGTCAATCAATCTTCTTGTATCACTTGTGTAAAGCCGTCGGGAAACCTTTCACAAACGGTAGATTGTTCATCTGGTATGCATCCTCGACATGCTCCATATTATATCCGCCGCGCTCGTATCGCTTCGACCGACGCACTCTTTAAGATGCTCAAGGATCAAGGCGTGCCGTATCATCCAGAAGTAGGGCAGACCATGGAAAATGCTACCACTTATGTGCTCGAGTTCCCGGTCAAGGCCCCAAATGGTTCAATTTTTAAAAATGATCAAAGTGCTATTGAACAGCTCGAGTACTGGAAGATGGTAAAAGAAAATTACACTGAGCACAATCCATCCGTTACTATTTCTATCGGAGAAAATGAATGGATTGAAACAGCGCACTGGTTGTATAAAAACTGGGACATTATCGGTGGACTCTCATTCCTTCCTCGAGACAATCATGTGTACCAGCTCGCTCCGTACGAAACAATCAACAAAGAAAGATACGAAGAGCTCAATAAGCGTTTTGAAAATATTGATTTTTCAAAGATTGTGACATACGAGCTAACTGATGAGACAGAGGTGAAGAAAGAACTCGCATGTGTGGGCGGGGTTTGTGAAATTGAGCCGGTGCACGCGACTAAATAAATACTTGAGGCAAAGGCTCAACCGAGTTTCCCCCGAAAATCAGTAGATTTTCGGGGGAAACTCATTTTATCAATATGGCTCTACAGAGCCATATTAAACGGCTCATTAACTTAATGAGCCGTTTAAATCGCTGGCATTTTTTCTAACAATTTCACTAAAAGAAAATACCCGCCATTACGCGGGTATTTTCATACGCTTTGTGCCTATAAGCCGAATTCTGTCCTGCAACTTGCGTCACATGGATAGTCATTACTCTGGGCGATGTGTTACCACAAAGCTCAAGCGGCACCCCCTTGTGCGGAGCACAAGGAAATCCTAAATTCGAAACCCTAAATACTAAACAAATCTTGAAATATCAAAAAATCTAAATTTTAAACGGATTTCGTTTATGGTTTATGATTTGAAATTTAGATATTGTTTAGAATTTAGTGCTTCGTGCTTCGAATTTCCTTGTGCTCCGCACAAGGGTACGGCCTTGCACTCGGGTAAGGATTTAGCCGTTTCACCTCGTCTGTTGCCAGACAAGCTCATCCCAAGTTGTCCTGGGATGCCAGACCCTTTCGGATCACGGCGTCTCTGCTCGCACCTCGTGGATTACTCCAGACGGGCATTACCCGCTACCTGTTTCGACTTTCATCGAATAAGTGTTCGGACTTTCCTCCCTTTCTGCCGAAGCAAAAAGAGCGACCATCCAACACAAAGGCATACCTATTATATAATATATATAACCGTATTGTCAACATCGCTCTATGTGGCCTTTGACGGTATACTGGTAGCTATGCTTAACAAGATATTTTTTCGCACGACTTTTGTTTATTTAATTTTGGTTGCTTTGTTGACCGGTATTATTTGGTTGGCCCATACTTTCAATATGATGGCTCTTGAAACCCATTCAAATGGGCTTTATGAGTTGGTTTTTCCGTTCGTGTCTTCATTGATTATTATTTCTATCGGTGCACTGCTTTGGAAGCGTGCACATGATGCAGACACGCTAAAGGATGAGTTTATTATTATTTTAACTCACAAATTTAGAACTTTATTGACTGGTGTGAGATGGTCAATAGATGACCTAGCTTCGAGTTCAAATGAAACTGATCGTGCCACTGCTATAGAAACTTTCCGTGGTATCAATATGGAAATGGTGAGTCTTACTGAGTTTTTGATTAATGTTGCAAGTCAGGATAAACACCAATATGTGTATCAGTTTGCCCCACTAGATCTTGTTACCGTTACAAAAGAAATCATCGCTGCTTCTCAGAGGAGACTAAAAGATAAAAGAATAAATATTTCTTTTGAAAATGATCCAGTTTTGCCGAAAGTTTTGGTAGATGGAAAACGTTTGATTCTTGCTATTCAAGTTTTATTTGAAAATGCGGTTAAATACACACCAGAGGATGGATTTATTGTGGTGAGCATTAAAAAAGAAAGAGGTCGTGTTTCTTTTTATATAAAAGACAGTGGTATCGGTATTTCAAAATCAGATATGTCAAAAATGTTTTCTCGGTTTTTTAGAAGCAAGAATGCTCAAGCGAAAGATAGTGATGGTGTAGGCATCGGTCTTTTTATTGCACATGATATTATCAGGAGGAATAAAGGTCAGTTACAAGTAACTTCGTCTGGTGAGGGCCGAGGCACCACATTTTGGTTTACTTTGCCAGTGGCTGAGTAGTAAAAAGCTTGCTACGGTAATCCTTCGTGTAAACTTCCCTTACTTAATTTTATAGTATACAAACCATGAATTTTATAATGCGCAAAATGCTTGAAGCTAAAATGAAAGATGTTCCAAAAGAGCAACAGGAGATGATTTTTAATATGATCGAAAAGAACCCAGACTTTTTTCAAAAGATTGCTCTCGAGGTACAAGAAAAAACTAAAGGTGGTATGGATCAGACGTCGGCAATGATGGCGGTAATGAAAGAACATCAGAATGAGTTGAAGGGGATGATGGGGAAGTAATTGATCGACACACGAACTGTTGTGCGTTAGAATACCATTATCATTAATTTATAAAGATACTGTATGTCAAAAAAGATATTTGTGTTGCTCGGTCATCCAGACAAGGTCAATTCTTCCAACGCCTATTTTGCTGATCAGTATGAAAAAGGTGCACGAGAGGCAGGACATGAGGTGAGACGGACAAATATTTCTGATCTCCAGTTTGACCCGATTATGCATGATGGTTATCGCAAGATCCAGGCACTTGAGCCAGATCTCGTGAAGGTACAGGAGGATATCAAATGGGCGGAGCATATCGTGGTTTTTTACCCTACATGGTGGTCATCGATGCCAGCACTTTTGAAAGGTCTTTTTGACCGTATGTGGCTCCCTGGTTTTGCATATAATTTCCCTAAACCGACTCCGGAAATGAGCTGGGTGGGGCGTCTTCAGTGTAAACTAACTTGGATAAAAAGATTGACCGGGCGTACAGGACGGATTTTTATTACCTCAGATACCCACCCGCTTATTTTACGTTTAATGTACGGTAACACAGCAAATATTTTGAGTAAAGCGATACTTGGCTTCGGTGGTATTTCACCAGTAGCCGTTTTGAAAATCGGCCCGATTAAAAATCTCTCTCAAGAAAAGAAAGAATCATGGGGAAGGGTGGTGTATGAGATAGCGAAGCGGGGCGCCTGATTTATAAGAAGCGAAGCGACTATATAAATCGAGGACACCGAGGTATCTCCCTCGGTGAAGGTCGACAGAGCGAAGCAACCTTATAGATCCAGTATCTTGAAAAATCCCCCAGAAAATTTCTTCTGCAATTTTCTGGGGGATTTCCTGTTTTTGCCTGAAAGTAGCCTCGAGCAGAGCCGTCATCCGGTTTAACGGCTCAGTGGTAACACTCCGCCGTTGCACTTTGTTTAGGAAAATGCTATAAATTATCCTGGGTATATGAGAGTGCTCTTCTTTCTCGAGCAGGTGCTCGGGATGTTTTATCGGATCGAGCGAATGTTGGTGAGGCCTATTTTGGTGGCCACACCCACACTTCGTTTTTCGTGAGCAGCGAAATCGGTTGAACTCCCGGCGTGCGTAAGCCGGGACTGGGTTAAGGGCTCAGGTTCATTCCTTTAGCTGCATTCTTCGTTAACAACGTTCAGCCGTTCTCGGCTGTTCCCTCACAAGCCGCCCGGGCGCACTCGGGCGGCTTCAACATTTGTATTTCTCCCCTTATTCAAATCATGCTATAGTATTTTTCTATGTCTCTATCCATCGGAATCGTGGGGCTCCCAAACGTCGGTAAATCTACCCTTTTCAACGCGCTCACCAAAAAGAGTGTGCCGGCAGAAAATTACCCATTTTGTACTATCGACCCGTCTGTCGGTGTTGTCGCGGTGCCTGACGAGCGTCTCTGGAAACTTTCTGAATTTTCTAAAACGCTAAAAACGGTCCCTGCGGCGGTGGAATTTGTGGACATCGCAGGGCTTGTAAAAGGTGCCTCAGCTGGTGAGGGTCTGGGTAACCAGTTTCTTACCAACATTCGTGAGACCGACGCCATTGCTGAGGTGGTGCGTATTTTTGAAGATGACAACGTCATCCATGTGGATGGTAAAATCGATCCACTGCATGATATTGAAGTAATCAATCTCGAGCTTATTCTCGCTGACCTTCAGACAGTTACCAAGCGTCTCTCAAATATCCAAAGTGATATTAAACGCGGTAAAAAAGAAGCAGTAATTGAAAATGCTTTGCTTGAAAAGCTAAAAACGGCTCTCGAGAGTGAAAAGCTTGCTGGCTCTGTGATTCCTGATGAATTTGAAAAGCCACTACTCAAACATCTTCACTTGCTTACCGCAAAGCCATTTCTTTACGTCTTGAACAAAAAAGCTGGAGGGAAAAATCTCGATGAAATAAATGATACTCGGTATACACGCTTAATCGAACATTTTAAAAAAACTGGCGCAAAATGGGTGGTGGTAGATGCCGGATTTGAACACGAGCTCAAAGACCTTTCTGATACTGAAAAAAAAGAGATGCGAGATGGTCTCGGTGCCAAAGATGATGGTATCGATACCCTCATTCGTGCTGGATACGAAGTGCTCGACCTCATCACCTATTTTACGACTGGAGTAGAGGAGACTCGCGCATGGACAATACGAAAAGGCTGGACAGCACCTCTGGCTGGTACCGCCATCCACACTGATTTTAAAGATAAATTTGTACGGGCAGAGGTGAT
>SCTV01000009.1 GCA_004298345.1 Patescibacteria group bacterium | reverse complement strand
CTGGGGCAGAGCGGCTGGAAACTCCCTATATGATTTTGATTGGTAAAAAAGAAGCAATGGAAGAATCAGCGATTGTCAGGGACATGAGTACCAGATCTCAAGAAACGGTACCTCTGTCAGAGCTTGCGCAGTATGTGAAGAAATTGGGGGCGTAAAGAGTAGAAATTAGATTCCAGATTTAAGAAGAAGAGGGTAAGAACCTCATAGAAAGCGATGTGCCACCCAATCGCCATACGGATTTCAACGGCTCAAGGAGTGGAGACGACGAAGATAACAAGTTTAGCAAAACTCGGTACAAACTAAATAGGTGAGCCGTTTAATACGCCTATGTAGAAGCGTATTGTATTTTTTGATATAAATTGGGTTCCCCTTGGAAATCAGCAGATTTTCAAGGGGAACAAGTTAACGGCTCAATCCTTTTGAGACAGAAGGATTGAGCCGTTAACTTCACATCTTATCCGATCCATTCTTAAATCTTACTTCTTACATCTACCTCTGACGTTGCCTTTTTTTCACCACCATGATAGGATGTACCCCACCATGATAAACGTAGAAGTAACTAAAAACAGCAACGAAAATCCTATCAGCCTTATCCGAAGGTTTACCAAGCGCGTCCAGGGAGCAGGTATTCTTCCAAAGGTTCGCTCACTTCGATACAATCAGCGCGTACTTTCCCACTACAAGACAAAAATGAAGACATTGGAAAGTATTGCTTACAAAAAGAACATTCAGGAGTTGATCAAACTCGGCAAGATGCCGGAAAAGCCTGAACGACGAGGGGGCCCAAAGCGCTAAAAGAAAAATGGCGATAGTCGGTAACGAAAACTGTAGTATCCAAAATACCACCAAAAGCACGCTTCCACGCGTGCCTTTTGTTGAAATGAAAGAAGCTGTACTAGGAAAAGACTACGATCTCAGTGTGGTGTTTGTAGATGTAGAACACATGACCGCTCTCAATCTCCAGTATCGAAAACTAGATCAACCGACAGATATTTTGAGTTTTCCTATTTCAGACACCGAAGGAGAAATTTTTATTAATCTCGAAGAAACCAAAAAAGAAGCCGTAAAGTTTGACCGTGAATATGAGAATTTTCTAGCCTTTTTGTTTATCCACGGATTGACGCATTTGAAAGGATTCGATCATAGTAGTACAATGGAACATGAGGAGGAAAAAATCAGACGAATATTCAAGGTCTAATTTTTTCCAAATCCGAAATCATAAATACTAAATCCTAAACAAATCTAAATCAATAAATCTTAAATAAAAAAACATTTGATTTTAAATTTATCGATTTGTAACTTGTTTGTATTTTAGATATTCGGGCTTCGTATTTTCATTACTTATGTCCCGCAACATTGTCACCGGAATCGATATCGGCACATACCAGGTAAAAGTTCTGGTCGCGGAGCGTGGAGGCGAAGGCTCTCTAGGCATGCCTCGCATCATTGCAGCTGCTGCTGCAGAGACTCACGGCGTACGACACGGCTACATCACCCATCCAAATGAAGTGGTAGCCAGTATCAAGGCCGCTGTGGCCGAAGCAGAGAAAATTGCCAAAATTAAAATTAGAAAAGCTTTCCTTTCCGTGGGCGGTATTGGCCTCTCGAGTATCGTCTCGCAGGGTTCTACCATCATCTCTCGTGCTGACTCAGAAATAAGTGAGCTTGATATCACCAAAGCAATTGAGGCTAGTGAAAATGAGATTCCTCAATCCGCCTCGATCAACAAAAAAATCATCCACACTATCCCCCTTCAATACAAAGTGGATGGCAAACCCGTGCTCGGCCAACCCGAGGGCACCAAAGGTACCAAGCTTGAAGTAAAGACCCTCTTTATCACTTGCCTAGAGCATCATTTAAACGACCTGATTGAAGCCGTCGAAGAAGCAGGGGTTGAAGTCCAAGATATCACCGCATCTCCTATCGCGGCGAGCCTTGTCACCCTCACCAAACAACAAAAAGTTGCCGGATGTATGCTCGCCAACATCGGGGCCGAAACCGTCTCTATCGCTGTATTTGAAAACAACATTCCTATCTCACTCGAGGTGCTCCCAATCGGTAGTACGGACATTACCAATGACATCGCACTGGGATTAAAAATCCCTCTTGAGGAAGCAGAGCAAGTGAAGGTGGGCACCATCACCAGCACCACCTACCCACGGAAAAAGCTCGAAGAAATTATCGTCGCCCGTTTGTCAGATATTTTTGAGCTGATCGAGGTGCACTTGAAAAAAATAAATCGAAATGGTCTTTTACCTGCTGGTATTGTGATCACTGGAGGCGGATCGGGTATTGGTACTATCGAAGACCTTGCTCGAGTTGCCCTCAAGCTTCCCTCTCGCATCGCTAGTATTCATTTCAAAGAAAATAGCAAAGAAATCAAAGATGCTTCTTCGGCAGTGGCATACGGACTTTGTATTCTCGGACTTAATGCTGATGATGCTCCAGGGATCAAAAGGCCAGGAGTAAAAATTGTCGGTACCATAGGGAGAAAAGTGAGTGCGTGGTTACGGCCTTTTTTGCCTTAAAGAGTAGAAGCAAGATTCATGATTCACGATTCATGAATAGAAATCATGAATACTGAAAATTATAGCTCTTAGCTAACCTAGCCTGGTAATAAAGCCTGGTTTGGTGGAAAGGCTCAGCCGTAGCCCGGCTGAGCCTTTGGACGTAACCCCCGAAAATTGCTACTGCAATTTTCGGGGGTACCTGAACCCATTCGTAAATCATGAATCTTGAATCATAAATCTCCCCGAATCCCAGGCACTTCCTTTTTTTCTGCATTTTGTTATTATTGACCCCATATCATCTTAAGTAATCACATGCCCCACATCACACCCGAAATTGAAGCTTTTGCCCGAATCAAAGTACTCGGTTGCGGCGGTTCTGGAAAGAATGCAGTCAACCACATGATCAATTCAAAAGTGAAAGGAGTTGATTTTATTGCAATCAACACCGACTCACAGGATTTGCATCACTCACTCGCAAAAAAGAAAATTCACATCGGTAAAAATCTTACCCGAGGTCTTGGTACAGGCATGAATCCAGAGCTCGGAAAAAGAGCTGTTGAAGAAACAAAAGAAGAGGTACAAGAAGCGATCAAGGGCGCCGACATGGTCTTTATTGCCTGCGGACTTGGTGGCGGTACTGGCTCCGGAGCTAGCCCCGCAGTGGCACGTACCGCAAAAGAGCTTGGCGCATTGACCGTGGCTGTGGTGACCAAACCATTTTTCTTTGAAGGTCTTCAGCGTATGAAAATAGCCGAACAGGCACTCGATGAGCTCCGAAAAGAAGTAGACGCTATTATTGTCATCCCAAACGACCGTCTACTCAGCACTATTGATAAAAACACCACTGCAAAAAATGCCTTTGCGATGTGCGATGAGATTCTCAAATCAGCAGTCGAAGGTATTTCAGATTTGATTACTACCCCGGGTATTATCAACATCGACTTTGCGGATATTCGCGCGGTTATGGAAAATGCCGGATCAGCACTTATGGGTATTGGCTGTGCCACTGGCGAAAAGCGTGCTGAAGAAGCCGCTCGATTGGCAATCAACTCGCCTCTCCTCGACCTTTCTATCGCTGGTGCAAAAGGCGTCCTCTTCTCTATTGCTGGTGGAGACGACCTCACCATGTTTGAAATCCAGGACGCTGCAAAAGTTATTACCGAATCCATCGACCCTCAGGCTAAAGTTATCTTTGGTACAGTACGTGATGATAAGTTGAAGAAAAATGAAATCAAAGTCACTGTCATTGCCTCTGGTTTCCCTGAAGCACCCACAAAAAAGACTCTTTTTCAAACTCCAACAAGTTCATTGATTGAAGACAAAAAAGCCAGAACATACAACTCGCTTCCTCAGACCCCTGTACAGTCAGCCATCGTAAAAGAGACAAAACCCGAAGAAAAGAAAGAAGTCCCTGAAGCTGACGATGACTGGGGCGCAGTACCGGCTTTTCTACGAAGAAATAAGAAATAATTGGGTAGAAGCACGATTCATGATTCAAGATTCACGAATAAAATGCAAAGAAAACAATACCCTTTTTGTGCTCGAATTGAATTGAGTCTTGTCTATCGAAATAAAGTCTGTAATATTCATAATTCTTAAATCATGAATCATAAATCGACTCTCTACGATCTCATCATCATCGGCGGCGGACCCGCGGGTGTAGCCGGAGGTGTATACGCCGCTCGTAAACGACTGAAAACTCTTTTTATCACCAAAGATTTTCAAGGACAAAGTGCTGTTTCCGAAGGTATTGAAAACTGGATTGGTAATATTAAAATTTCAGGAACCGAGCTCGCTAAAAATCTTGAGAATCATCTCAAATCATACACCGGAGAAATATTGACCGTGAAAGAGGGTGAGCTTTGCGAATCTGTGACCAAAACTACCGAAGGTTTTAAAGTTAAAACAAACGAGGCTGAATACGATACTAAAACCATCCTCGTCTGTACCGGTAGCTATCGACAGAAACTTACCGTACCTGGGGCAGACATTTTTGAACACAAAGGTCTCACCTACTGCGCCACTTGTGACGGCCCACTTTTTGCAGACCAAGACGTGGTAGTGGTGGGTGGAGGTAATGCCGCTTTTGAAAGTGCTTCACAGCTCCTCGCCTATTGTAAAAGTGTAACTCTCGTAAACAGAAGTGCTGTGTTTCGAGCTGATCCGATTACCGTAGAACGAGTTCTCGCAAATCCAAAGATGCGGGCAATCATGGACGCAGTACCAGCCGAAGTCAAAGGCTCCAAATTTGTAAATACTTTTGTGTATACAGACAAAAAAACAGGTAAAAATGTTGAGATTCCGACCACCGGTATTTTTGTGGAAATCGGCCTCTTGCCGAATACCAGTTTTATAAAAGATATAACGAAGCTCGACAAATGGAATCATATTATTGTAGATCCTCGAAACCAGAGAGCACAGCTAGTGCCGCCGCCTGAAACGACCCCGGATGCGAGGCGTGGAGAAAGTGGTGCTGGAGACGTAGTGGGCGCTACGGCGACAGCAACACAGAGGCTCCACAACAATGCAGACGGGGGTGTTTCAGGCGGTGGGATTTGGGCTGCGGGTGACTGCACCGATGGCCTCTTCCATCAAAACAACATAGCTGCCGGAGATGCAGTCAAAGCTATCGAGGATATTTATAACTTTTTGCATACGAAGTAAAGACAGTGGGCAATAGTCTACCAAATCTAAACGGCTAAACGTGAACGCTTAGCCGTTTAGCCTTTGAACAATAAGTGGCCTTGCTCGAGGGTATAATCCCCAAAATA
Organism: Patescibacteria group bacterium; assembly: GCA_004298345.1. GTDB lineage: Bacteria > Patescibacteriota > Minisyncoccia > Phycocordibacterales > PALSA-1337 > SCTV01. Next base: position 1,029 of record SCTV01000009.1, on the reverse strand, counting down.
CGCTAAATTCCCGAAAATTTTTTTCGTCCATACATATAATGGTCGCTTCGCTCTATTGGCCTTCACCGAGGGAGATAGAGTAAATTCAATTTTGTCGCCCTCGGCGGCTTATTGGCCTTGACCGAAGGAGGTACTTCGGTCTTCTCGATTTATATAGTCGCTTCACTCCTTATAAATTGGGGACATAAATCGGGGGCTTCCACCCAATTACACCCTCTGAAACACAATCGTGACCGTTGTCCCCTTGCCTTCTCCTTCGCTGACGACACTGATCTTGCCTCCAGTTTGTTCTACCAGAGACTTGATAATGCAGAGACCGAGACCGGAACCATTTGGATGCATCGCCATCGCATTAGTCGCACGATAAAATTTAGAAAACAGCATATCTTTGGACTCGGAGGGTATGCCAATGCCATTATCAGAAATCTTCATCGTTACAGTCTTTTCGTCTTCACCATACAGACTGAGCGTAATCTTGCCCTCGACTGGAGTATACTTGAGTGAATTATCCAGCAGGTTTGAAATAATCTGATACAGCTTTTCTGAAGAGATTTTCAATGCCACTTCGCGACCAATACGAATATCTTTTCTAATTTCAATTTTCTTTTCTTCACGATAGAGCTCAAAAGCACTCAGCACGCGCTCAAGTACCGGAGCAAAAAATGATTGCTCTACCGAACCCGTAGCACTGTAAAGTTTTTTTTCGTTGCTATTGGACATTTTATTTACCACTTTGATCAATCTATCGGCACTCTCCTTAGCCGAGTTTCCATAATCCATTTGCGCCTGAGTTATATCTCCGAAACCGCCAGAAAGCATCGTCTCCATACCCCACTTGATAGCGGTCAGAGGCGTACGGAGCTCGTGTTGAGTAATCATAATAAATCGATCTTTCTCCTCACTGATTCTCTGGAGTTCGATTCTCGCTTTCTTTTCAATTTCATAAGCACCGAGAAGCTCGCGAGTTTGTTCTTTTACTTTGTCTTCAAGATGTGTATTGAGATTTTCGAGCTGTGCATTAAGTTTTTT
>SCTV01000080.1 GCA_004298345.1 Patescibacteria group bacterium | reverse complement strand
AAACCCTTCTTGTTTGATCGTTACCAAGTATTTTGCCGGATATAAATTTTCGATAAAGAAACCTCTTTTAATTTTTTTTACGTCTGTTTGTAACACATCATCAAAAAAAACTTTTGCCTCTGAATCAACCCCGCCAATATACATTCCCCCTACTCTAACTATCTTAAAATCTTTGCTCAAACGATATCCTTGTACATATAGGACTACAATCGGCAAAAGTACGACAAAAAGAATCAGGAAAATATAAAAATACCAACGTCTTTTTTTATCTGAAAGTGGTTGCATATATTATGCGTTAGTGGTCTCTCGATGTTTTGGAGTAACCCAAAATCCCATATACTTACCAAGAAAGAGTCTAGTCTGAGCCTCGAGTGCGGGAATAGCCCCAAAAACAGTGATGGTAATCGGTATGAGCACCCACTGCAAAGCCATGTATACTGTATCACGTTTCTTGTTGGTCTTGGGACGAGGGGGCAAGAAGCTAAACGATACCAAAGCTGAAATCACCAATCCAAGCATCGAAAAATGCATAATGTATCCAGTGATAATAGGTAGATTGTAGGACAAAAGACTGCTACGAAAAAACCCGTCACCGAGAACAATCGGCAACCATCCGAGGAGGAAAATCATAATCGGGTTGGTCGCCAGAGACCAGAAGCCTTCGAGTTGTGTGAGTATGGCTCGAATTTTTTTACCAAGAGGAATAGCTTTATTTTTTACACAGGCCAAGAGAATGTACGGAACATTTTCCACACCCCACGACCATCGTCTTTGTTGTTTGTAAACACTAAGCATGGTAGCCCAAAAACCGTCAGCGAGATTGGCATCCATAGAGACAGGGTATGCCAACGGCACCACTCGATAATCGCCATTGTTAGCAACAAATAAATTCCAAAAAATGCGTGAGTCCTCAGATACCATATTTTTCTGCCAATACCCTACTCGATAGAGCGACTCAAAACTGACCGCGTGAGAAGAAAAAGTAGCCAAACGCTCCGGACGCTCCTGCTGGATCATCTGCCAAAACGTAGCCGACATCGCCACTACCCTAGAAAATGCCGGAGCATCCCAAATATTATTATTGTAAATCGGCACCGGCTGAAATGATGTTTTTTGTGGATCCGGCACAGTCAAAAAATTCCAGGTCAAACATTTAAAATAGTTTGGGTACACTACCGTATCAATATCGAAAGCGGAAACGATGACATCTGTGTACGCCATGCGCATCGGGTCAAGTATTTTTAATCGTGCTTCCTCTGCAGCATAGGCAATATTTGATCCTTTGCCCGGCATTTCTCCTGGCACTCCTTTTGGATGAGTGGTGCAGAGAAAATGGGCAAAGTGTGAAGTATATTTTTCTTTCATACGAAGAGAGATTGCCTGGGCACCGTCCCCCGCTTTTTCTTCTCCCGCCAAAACAACAATAATATTTTTGCTATTCCACTTTGCTTGCAAAAGCGAAGCAATGCTCTTGTCTACCACTTCCTCTGTTTCGTTATAAAAAGGTAAGATCACTAGATGGGTCAAATGAGCATAACGCAAATTGATCAAAAGCGGATCCCAGTCGCGGGCGAGCATATATTTCATCCGTTTCCAGTTGTACCTCAAATGCATCGAAAGATAGATGGTTTTAAAGAACCAATACAAATCAAAAATAATAATAAAAAGTGCCGCAAATCGTGGCGTGTAATACGAGAGCACGATAGTCAATACAATAGTACCCAGAGACAAAAAGCCCGGCAGTATTTCAAACAAACGGTAAAGTATGCGGTCAAAACCAGAAAGATCGGTTGCCCGACCTACAGAAAAATATGGAGTATCTCGATACGTCATTGGTACTAGTTATTTTTGTGATTCCTGCGTTACAGAAAGAGTTTCTTCTATGTTATAAATCTCGTCACGAATTTCTGAAAGAATATCCGCCTCGCCCTTAACCTCAGTCTCTGTCTTTTCAACCAGCTTTTTCTCTTTTTTAATACCCGAAAGAATAATTTGATCTCCGATAAATACAGACACCATAAGACCAGTCATGAGCAGAATAAGCATACCAACAATAAATGTCCCCGGTCCAGAAAAAACAATTGCCCACGGACTTTGTGTCTGGATAAGATAGGCTTCAATCAGGTCGGCTGTATGCCATACCCCTCTCCAAAAAAGCACGATACCAACACCACCAAGCACGGCATATATGATTGGTTGTCGACTCAAATGTGCGCGAGCCCTATCTTCGAGTTTATCGAAAAAATTAACAATGACTCTAATTATTCCTGTTTCTTCTTTCATGACAATAATAGTAGCATATTCTACTCCGCAGATACAGAGAGATTATTTCTCTAGCGAAATAGGAATATCTCGGTCGCCTCTCACAAGTATATACAGAGGAATCATTGCGAGTGCACCTAAAGTATCCATCAGCATGTCTTTTTGAGCATCCCAAATATCACCCTGGCTACCGAGAAAAGCGGCTCCTGCTGTCGGGTCGCTCGTGACTGCATAAATCCACTCGACGAGCTCATACCCCATCGCCACAAATGCAATTGAGAAAAGTCCAAACGCATACGCTAGTGGTCGGGACACCTTTCGCCTGAGA
>SCTV01000079.1 GCA_004298345.1 Patescibacteria group bacterium | reverse complement strand
TCCGACATCTGAGCTAGAGAAGCTCGGTCGTGAGCTCGCACTCGCTAAAGCTCAGCTCGCCAAGTCCAGTGCCTCTGATGCAAAAAGTGCTGAGATAATTGCACTTGAAACAAAAATCGCCGATACGCGATCCGAAAAAGATTCTGCGACGCTCGACCTCGGCCGACTCGAGGGACAGATTGCTGGTCTCGAACGCATGATAGCAAAGGAGAAGTCACAACAGGCCAGTGCCGAAAGTAAAACTATCTATATGCGTGATGTGGAGTCTCTCGCAGATCGTATTGTGGGTGAAATAGAGGCAGGAGAAAAGCAGGATTCACTTTCGGCGATCAAAGAGATTTTAAATAAAGTAAAAAGTTTTGTGCGAGATTTTGTGGCGCACAACAGAGACGTACGAGACGATGCTTTGCTACGAGAAAATGAAGTGGAAAAAGCTAAGCTCGAAAGTTCTAAAAAAGTATTGGTAGAAAAAGTGTCTGAGACCGTTGACACTCTGTCTCAATTGCAAAAAGACTACACCGCTCTCAAGGAAGCGATAGATGGAGAAAAAGATTTGAATCGCGATGCAGAGAAAAATATTTTGATCAGTATGGCTCGTCAAAATGAGCTTCACGGCATGCTCGGTATTTTAAAAAGTCAGGAAGATCGTCTGGTATTGCTCGAGGAAGACTTTAAACGAGAACTTTCCGAGGCATATATTTTGGCTGGCCGAGATACTATGGATTTTCAGAAACATGAGTTGCTGGATGCGTCAGGGCAAGTTGTCCACGCAGAAACGGTCCGTGCCGAAGCGCGACATGTACAGGAGGAGCGCCGAAAGCAAATAGAAAAAATGAAAGTGCGTCTCGAGGATGCTGGTGGAGGCAATAGTGAGGACGTGATGAAAGAATTTAAAGAAGCTGAAGAGAGAGATGCTTTTTTGGCTCGAGAGCTAGGGGATTTGCAAAAGTCTGCTGAATCTCTGCGTGGAATGATTGCCGAGCTCGATGTGCGGCTTGATACAGAATTTAAACAGGGGATCTTGAAAATTAACGGACAGTTTCAGGAATATTTTTCACTGATGTTTGGTGGAGGTACGGCGTCTCTCGCGGTGGTACGAGAGAAAAAGAAAAGGCGAGCGGAGTTTGATATGGATGGTAACCCACTTCTCTCTGGTGAGCTCGAAGAAGAAGGTGACGAAGGGGTGGATATTGTGGTGTCTTTGCCGAGAAAGAAAATCAAAGGTCTCGTGATGCTCTCAGGTGGTGAGCGCGCGCTGACCTCTATCGCCCTACTTTTTGCCGTCTCCCAAGTCAATCCACCACCATTTATCATTCTCGATGAAACTGATGCTGCACTTGATGAAGCCAACTCAAAAAAGTACGGTGATATGATTACGAATCTTTCAAAATACTCTCAGCTTATTTTGATTACCCACAATCGCGAAACAATGTCTCGGGCTGGTGTGCTCTACGGTGTGACGATGGGGAGTGATGGTGCGTCAAAACTCCTTTCCATTAAATTTGACGAGGCTGTGGCGGTTGCAAAGTAACTTACGTATGAGTCGGGTATATAAAATGAGATCAGAAGTGTGGATCTATCCTGGAATGGCTGGGTGGCATTTTGTCGGAGTTCCTAAAAAGCAGGGAGTAGAGATTAAGAAAAAATACGGTCGAGATGCGAAAGGGTGGGGATCTTTGCCGGTACAGGTGACTATAGGTAAAACGAGCTGGGTAACTTCTATTTTTCCAGATAAAAAATCAGGTACGTATTTATTGCCCTTAAAAGCACAAGTACGAAAAAAGGAAGATATTTTTGCTAAGGATTTGATTAATTTTAAGATTGAGATTTTGAAATAAGAGACTGGTTTTTAAATTGACAATATTTATATACTGAGGTATTGTCGTATGTGGATAGTGAACACTTTGACGTATGAAAAAGACAGAAGTAGATGGTTCAACACTAGAGTTCTCTTTGGGTGGCAGTGCTGGGGATATTCCGGCGCCGGCGACTCCGTCTCCAGATCTGCCTAAAGTTCCGCAATCGGGGTCGGCACCAGAGTTTGACCAGGAGTTTCTCGACTTCATGATCACCTTGGTGTTTTACCTCAGTGGCAGACAGGGCTTCTTGGTGCGTGACTTTGAGGACGGAATCAAGGATTGGGGGATGTTCCTCCATAACTTCAAGGCTCAGGCAAGGAGACTTTCTCCAGGCACTCGGAAATGGCTGGATAAACTGATCGGGGGGTTTCAAACCCTAGAAGCCGGCCGCCCTGAAAGTTTGAAGCTTCGTTCTCACGCAGCTCGGCTCATGGAGCTTCCACATACCGTGCCCGTTCCCGGTGGCTATATGTCACTTGCTCGGCCCGGATTTCCAGAGGGTGTGGAGAATCTTCTCGTGAAGCACCCGATACTTCAGCAGGTTGCACGGGAGGAACTCAGGGGAGTGCCTGATCTGGTGTTTCGGATTTAGTCTAACTTTGCGAAAGCAGAGTTTTTTTATTTTAATCAGTAGAGTAGACTGGTGGGGTATTGGGCGTGCGGGTTTTATTCTGGTATACTGTGTGGGTAAAATATTAGTAGTAATTAATATAATATGAATAAAATTAATGCGTATGTAGAACGTTTGCATAATCCAGATCTCGCTATATTACTTCTCCGTATTGCTCTTGGGGTGGTGTTTATCAATGCAGGTTGGATGAAGATTACTAATATCGACATGGTGATTACGGGCTTTGCTCAGGCAGGTATTCCTATGGTGCTCGCGTATTTCGTAGCTTACGCAGAGTTTATTGGTGGTATCGCTCTCGTACTCGGTTTTGCAGTACGGTATTTTGCAATTATTCTTGCGATTATAATGGCGGTGGCAATATTTAAGGCGCATTTGGCCAACGGGTATAGTCTGCAAAACGGTGGGTATGAGTATGTCCTCGTACTTTTCCTGGGCGCGGTGTCTCTGGTGACTTCTGGATCCGGTCAGTATTCAGTAGCAAGATTCTGTAAGAAAGCGGAGTAGGTTGTGTGTTGAGGAGGAGAGTGTGATGAAGAAATTCCCCCGATTTTCTACTGAAAATCGGGGGAATTTCCATTTTTACCCCAAAATAGGAAAGGGCTCTGTGTGGCCACGCTAAACGGCTAAACGTCACGTTTAGCCGTTTAATTTTCAGTGTTGTTTATGACTATTATTTCACCAGCGAATAATCAAGTGTCTTTCTATCAAGATCAGCTGAAACTACTTTAAACTTGATAGTATCGCCGAGCTGGAAACGCTTCTTGGACTTTTCTCCAACGATAGCGTAGTTCTTTTCGTCGAGTGTGTAGAAATCATCGCCGAGTTCGCGGAGCTTGATCATACCTTCACACTTTGTATTCACTTCTTCAACATAGACGCCCCATTCGGTCACACCAGAGATAGTGCCCTCGAATGTTTCTCCGACATGTTCCTGCATGTATTCTACCTGTTTGTATTTTTTTGAAGCACGCTCAGCTTCAGAAGCAGAAAGCTCTCGATC
>SCTV01000078.1 GCA_004298345.1 Patescibacteria group bacterium | reverse complement strand
TCTCTCTTAAAATGATCGGTGTCTAGATTACCAATTTGTGTATTTGGTATCAGGTGCCAATGCATATGCTCTACACTCCGTGCTTTGTTGTTACCTTCTCTGATGAGAACCGTAAAATTATCATAACCCAATTCACGAAGAAGGTGCATTCCTCTAGATAGTAGAACATCGATAGACCCTTTTTCCTCCTGGCTGATGTCGAATATGGATAGGCGGTGTTTTTTTGGTATCACGAGGAGGTGGTGGGGGTGGTATGGGGCGAGGGAGTAGGTAAGAAATGCATGCTCGTCTCCAATAAATTTATATTTATCATGATCACAAAATGGACACTCACACACCTCTTTCAAAAAGTCTACATATAACATAATAGAACTAGTATATCTTAGGATGTATTAATGGCAAAGATTTGTTTACGGAGTATACTGTTTTGTATGCTCGGGTTAAATAGTAGAAATAATAAAAAATTCAGATATGTAGTGGGAATAGATGAAGTGGGGCGCGGGCCGATAGCGGGGCCAGTAGTAGTGGGGGCGCTCTGCGTGGATATGGAGCACGCGAAAGCGCAGCTTTCGCGTGCCGAATTTCGCCAGCTTTTTTCCGGTATCAAAGATTCTAAAAAACTTTCACCTGAGCAAAGAGAGAAATGGTTTGTACACATTTGTTCGGCTCGAGAGGCCGGCGTCCTCGACTTTGCTGTTACTTTTGTTTCCGCAAAAGACATAGATACCAAAGGTCTTGCTCCATCTATACGAAAGGCGCTCCAAAAGTCTTTACAAAAGGTAGCGCCTAATCCAGAGAACACTCAAGTGCTTCTGGACGGTAGCCTCTATGCTCCAGTTAAATATAAAAATCAAAAGACGATTATCAAAGGTGACCTCAAGGAGCCGATTATTGGTCTCGCGTCTATTGTAGCAAAAGTTTCTCGTGATCGACTAATGGTTTCGTATGCGAAAAATTATGCGCAGTATGATTTTGAAGTACACAAAGGTTATGGCACTCGCAAACATTATGAAAAGATAAAAAAGCACGGGTTGTCGCCATTACATCGAAAGAGTTTCTTGAGAAAACTTGTTAAATAAGCGAAGCTTTTTTCAACTTCGACTCAAACGTTGTGTACATTACTATGTCGCCACGCTTCTCACTCGGCAAAATAAAAAGCCGAGCGGGATGCTCGGCAAGCCAGTTGGTGACAGGTTTGTCTTTGGGCACACGGTTTTTCCCTGGTAAGGAACGGATTGCGGGAACATTCTTTTTCACCCGACGGTTGATCTGGTCGGTAGCGGCGAGCATGATTATCGCTCCCAGCACCATCGTCACCGCTGAATAGAGAAGCTGTTTGACACACTTGATTTCCTTCAGCTTTTCTCGCTCAGCAATCCTCACGAATGTGCCAGCTAGTCCGCATACCAAGAAGAGTCCACCGATTCTCAGCCATGTTTCTGCACTCATAAGAAGAACCTATTATGTAAAAAGCACCATGCCCTCTACTTCAAATTTGCCGCTTCTTATTATATATCAAAATAGATAATAAGTCAAATAGCCACCGTCTTTAAAATAAAAATCCGCATATATTTGCGGAGGACTTTGTTACCGGCGCCTGCTGTTTTCCCGATAATCACTGTGAGTGCACCATCAGGTAGGCACCGATGGTGATGACCATGACAGCTGAGATACCCCTTCGTATGAAGGCGTTTCGGCTCAGCATCCGGTCTGAGAAAATGAGATCCAGGATTATCACGATTCCTATCAAACCAAGGAACGGTCCGATAGTCGACTGAAACTCGTTTGTGGTCATTCGAGCATAAATCAGAGTTGGTTTATTGCGGTGAAGACGCATTTCAAGTGAGCACTTCGAACCCTATTATACACCCGTTTGGTCATAAAGTCAAGTTTTAAAAATCTCGAGTGGAGCTTCGGTCTATCGACCTTGATAGAAGAGGGTATTTGGGCACCCCCCGATTTTTGAGTACAAAAATCGGGGGAGGGTTGCAATTTTCCCAAAACCCTATATACTATATGAACTATGGTAAATCGAATGCGCGCCACCCGAGCTCATCGGGACAATAGACGATCACATCACGCTCTCACTGCTATTCAGACCACACTCTGTAGTGAGTGTAATTCTCCGCGTCAAAGACACACCGCTTGTGGCAATTGTGGCAAATACCGAGGCAAGACCATCATCGACATGACCGCAAAGATTGCAAAAGTAGAGAAGAAGGCCAAAGCAAAGACGGAAACAGCAACGGCAAAATAAAAGCAAAAGTAGCGAGGGTTTTAGGAGAGTCAGTTCTTTAAATAAAATGGCAAACAGGCACCTTTCAAGATCAATAGTACTCCAATCACTCTTTGAGTGGGATTTTCGCAACTACGATATCTCCAAGGCCAAGGCAATTTTCGTCCGTAATATGGAGGAATTTGCTCCTGGTCTTGGAGATTTCGCATTTATGGAGCAGCTCATCGAAAGCCTTTTGAGCAAGCGCGCTGACCTCGACAAGATTATTGAAAAAGCTGCACCGGACTGGCCGATAGACAAGATTTCTATCATCGATCGAAACATTCTCCGCATCGGTCTCTACGAGCTTCTCTTTTCTGACCGTGCAGAAGTGCCGGCAAAAGTGGCGATCAATGAAGCGATCGAGCTCGCAAAAACGTTTGGTGGGGAAAACAGTAGTAAATTTATAAACGGGGTGCTCGGCTCGGTCTATAAAGAGATCGGTGAGCCAGGCAAGGATAGTGTTTCCAAGAAAAAGTTATTCAAAAATGTTCCATACGAAGAGATGCCCATTGAAAAGCTTGGTGGGGCAGTCGTATATGCAAAGGATGCCGGCGGTCAGCTCAATTTTGCTTTTGTGCATGACATTTTTGGCCATTGGACTCTGCCAAAAGGACACATCACACCGGAGGAGGGTGATGAGACGGGGATTGAGCGAGTGGTACAAAAAGAAATTGGTCTGGTGGTCAAAGCTGGAGAGAAGCTCGGCAACAACGAATACATCGCCTCTGATCCAGAAAAGGGCAAGCTTCGAAAACAGGTGATATATTATCTTGCTAAAACGGATTATGACACTTTGGTACTCGACAAGACGAGTGGCGGACTCAACGATCTTCGCTGGTTCCCGCTCGGAGAGATAGCTGAGCTCAATTTGTATAACGACATCCTTCCTTTGGTGACCAAAGCCATCACTCTTTTGACTAGTAAATAATTTTTATGGCAACGACAGATATTTCAGTATTCGAAAAAAAGGCCGGAGTGACTTTTAAGGATAAAGCGCTTTTGACGCAGGCATTTACGCACCGTTCATATTTGAATGAAAACAAGGGACTGAAAATGTCTCATAATGAGCGTTTGGAGTTTCTTGGTGATGCGGTGCTCGAGCTCATCTCGACCGACTATTTATTTAAAAAATATCCCGATAAGACAGAAGGCGATCTTACCTCGTATCGGTCGGCTCTGGTCAACACCCACAGTCTCGCAAAGGCCGCAATCAATCTCGACATAAATGATTACCTGCTTTTATCAAAAGGTGAAGCAAAAGATATGGGAAGAGCAAGGCAAATAATTCTCGCGGACACTTTTGAAGCGGTGCTCGGTGCACTCTATGTGGATGCGGGGTATGAGTCTGCGAGAGATTTTGTAAAAAGAAATTTGTTTGATTTGATTGATATTGCGCATATTGTAAAGAACAAACTCTGGCTTGATGCCAAAAGTCGTTTCCAGGAGCAGGCGCAGGAGAAACTTGGGGTAACTCCAGCATACAAAACCATTCGAGAAGAGGGACCAGATCATGATAAGGTATTTACACTCGGAGTTTTTCTCGGAGACGTGCAGGTAGCGACTGGAGAGGGACCATCAAAGCAGGAAGCAGAGCAGAAGGCGGCAGAGAATGGGCTCAAGGAGAAGTCTTGGTAGAGTATTCCCCCGCGGCATCCACAATGGCACATCTATAGACGATGTGCCTTCTCGCTCGTTGAAATAAAAAAGCACGATTAGTATCGCACTTGGGGTCTCGGTTTTGGTTTCGGCTCGTCGTCTTCTCCTATGGCGAGGTTCGGACAGTCTTCGAGGGCCTTTTGGCAGGCTTTAATTTCTTTTTCACCTTTCGGCTGTTTGCGGACATATGCCGAAAGGTTGTCGTCAACCTTGAAGTTTTCTGGGGCGTGAGATGCGCATTCTCTGCATCCGCCGCACAGATTTCGATCTACAAACAGTGGACCATCGACATTCAACTCGTGTCTCTCATTCGTATCTGGCACAACACCTCCGTTTGGTGAAAGTTAACCGACTTTGTAAAATGAGCGTTTTATTAAAATCGCTTTGGCTATGTTAGCACGGACAGGCAGAAGAGTACAATTAAAAAAGCGCAAGGTGTGCGCTTAGGGAGTGCTCACTTTATGCTGTATGGCATGGAGAGGACATTGCCTCTGAGCTTCTCGACAGTCAGCTTCCTCTTCCTCATCTATTGGTTGGCGACGCACATACGCGTAGCCGCCGTTATCAGGATCTAGCCAAAAAACTGTCGGGACAATGAGAGTGCATTTTATGCACGCTACACATTTGTCAGTCACACACCATGCACCGGGAGCATTTTTCGCATATTTCTCGGGAGGTTTTTTTGGTGCTCTTGGCACAAAATTCCTTTTCTGGCCGCTTGTTCCTAGTAAGCAGGTTTGGAAGAGCGACCTTTATTTATATTAGCACAAAATAGGCTTTTAAATTAAAAATCCCAAAAAATTGGGATGGGGCCAGTGAATGTTTATGCCACTGGAAGCTCACTTTGCTTTTCGTCACCCTGAGGAATGATCACGAGCGTGATGCGACCTTTGTCATTCACCCGGAGATCACCTCGGCCATAAGGCACCTGCGGGCTGTGTTCGTAGATGAGGGTATGGTAGATCAGGTGCACGAGGGGTAAGTAGTGGTCGAGCCAGTCGAGTTGGTCACGAATCGCCACCGCCGTTTCTTGTGTCACCGGTAGCGCCGAGAGTCTTTTCATCTCAGCTTCGATCATACTGAGGTGATCATGCGCACAGACGATGTTGTGAGCATCAGTGCAATCAACCACCACAGTATCGCGTTCACCAATCTTTTCCAGGCTGATGTCCGGCCAAATCCTTCGACCAGTCACGATCGTGTTTAGTATTTGCCGGAGGTTAAAGACCGCATTTGGCTTCTTCATAACAATTTGAGGTGCGCCTTCGTTTTGTTGAATGTGTGAGACTGGGTTTCGAAACGAAGGAAGCTGTAACTACAGTAGCGTATTATATGCGGTGCGTCAATTTTATTGTAAATAAAAATCCCGACTGATATCGAGATAGATGTAGAAGCTATTTCTTGCCATGCTTAAGCTTTGAACGCCTGACCTGAATGCAGGTTCTCGAGCGACCAAGCAATTTTCCGAGTTCGAAATCAGAGAGACCTTTCGGGTGCAGGATGAGGTAATCTTCTTTTGCTGTCCAGCGTCTTCGGTGGCAACCCCAGGCAGGAATTCCTTTTCGGCGATACTTTTCACCGCGAGCCTTTTTGTTGGCCTTTCTTTCCTCCAGGGTTGCTTTGGGCAGGCGCCGGCGGTCAGCGATACCTTTCGATGTTGCGAGATCAGCAATCATTGTTGGTGTGTGTCTGAAGGTGAGCTTTTGTCCGAAACATAATCTATCAGTAAAAACAGGATATGTCAAAAAAGAGTTTGCGAAAAGGGGCGTATCGATGCTACACTGGCCGGATGATAAAAGGCTTTTGGGAAGAGGTGAAGAAACGGGCTGGCACTGAGCCGTTTTTCGTCATGGCGCCACTTGCTGATGTGACAGATACAGCCTTTAGAGAAATAATCGCCAAGTATAGCCGAATGGGTAAAAAAGGTGGTGGTCCGGCAGTGCTCTGGACAGAGTTTGTATCAGCGGATGGTTTGTGTTCGCCAGGTAGGAAGGTGCTCGAGCGAGACCTTGCATATACCGAAGGTCAGCGACCGATCGTGGCACAGCTTTTTACTGGTCATCCAGAAAAGATGCGTGAGGCGTGTGCCCTTGCTCGTAAGCTCGGTTTTGATGGAGTAGATATTAATATGGGCTGCCCAGACAAGAGTATTGAAAAGCAATGTGCTGGTGCCGGCATGATAAAAGACCCAGAGCTCGCACGAAAGGTGATAGAATCCGCGAGAGAAGGTGCGGGAAATATTCCAGTATCAGTAAAAACGAGAATTGGCTACAATAAAAATGAAATCAAGACCTGGATCGCTTTTTTGCTTGAGCTGAAACTGCCGGTACTCACAGTACATCTACGAACACGAAAAGAAATGTCAGATGTGCCGGCACATTGGGAGCTGATGGCAGAAATAATTGCCTTGCGGGATAAAATATCTCCCGACACTCTTATTATCGGTAATGGTGACGCGCTAAGTCTCGAGGATGGGAAACAGAAAGCCGAAGCGAGTGGGGCAGATGGGGTGATGTTTGGTCGGGCTATTTTTGGCAACCCGTGGCTTTTTGACACACAGAAGAAAGAAGTAGCAATGCGAGAGCGGCTTGAAGTGATGCTCGAGCATACGTTGTTGTATGAAAAATTACTCGGTGACATCAAGAACTTTGCGATTATGAAAAAGCATTACAAAGCCTATGTGCATGGATGGGATGGGGCAAAAGAGCTTCGTGCAAAACTGATGGATACGAATAGTGGGGAGGAAGTGAAGGAGATTGTGGAGGAGTATTTGAGCGCAACTAAAAATTAAAAGTTTTAAATTAAAAATTAGGATAGGGGAAGGCCTCGGCCGGGGGAGGGATAGTGATCTGAATCTATATCTTAATTACAAAATATTTCTCATTAGCTAATATATCCCAAGATGAAAAAAGATGAAAAATACCTGTATACCACAACTATGCGGTCGCACAGTTGTGGTATACAGGTATGCAAGTACTTTTTCCAACTTATCCACATTCGTTCCTATTCCTATAATTTTTATTTAGCTATACTAGACTTAGTCAAGCAATTTTGTTGGGCAACACTGTGTCGAAAGGCAAAAAATGTCACACAATGCACAATTGGAACTTCGCAAACGTCAGTGCCCAGCTCACCTCAGGAGACAAATGCACGAGCTGTTTCGGGTGTTCGGCTTTCTACGTCTGAATGAGGCTGAGCAGATCCGCTTCTGGGATGCGTTTCCAGGGAACCAGAAAAAGAAAGAGGAGTTTTGGAAAGGGTTTTTGAAATTCTGGCGTAAGGGCAGATCACAGCGGGAGGCACTCGAGATCCACATCGAAGATCTCTGGCTTTCAATCAACCCAAGGAAAGTCTGGCCTGAAAGTGCTCCAGAGGCGCCAAAATCTTTTCCTTGGTGGCTCCGGTGGCTGCACCCTTTTTTCCGCACCAAACGCGGAGAGGGCTCTCCTCCACTAGCACCGCGCGCTACCGCACCCTAGCGCGCTTTTTAATTTCCTTTTTTAAGTAATAAAGTTTGATCTCATTTTTTGTAGCAGGTTGTCGAAGAGTTTTTCAAAATTACAGTAAAAAATTTCAGTTTTGAGTTATCCACAGCCGGTTGCTTGTAAATGAATACTATGATATAGTGTATACTGGACCGCACATCGCAAGATAATTGTGTTTGCCTTGTTGCCTCAACAGGTGTAGAGAGCGTCGAACCTCTCTAGCAGTCCAGTCATTGAAAGGGCAAGCCTATGAAAGTCAACCAATGGACCATCGGTCTCGCAGCAGCCGGCGTCATCTCCTTCGGCCCCGTCGCGCAAAATGAACGCGTCGTCAGCTCGAACACCGCCGCTGGCCAGCTCGAAATCAAGGAGACCGCCGGAACCTACGTCGCCAAAGGTGCTCCCCACAAGTTCGCTGCGCACGGCTTCGTCAAGCACGCATAGCCCGGCGCGACCCCAGAACCCCCGTTCACCCAAAGACCTCGAGTCTGCGGGTGAACGGGGTTTAACATTTGTATTTATTAATTTACTACGATATATCGTAGTAAATACGAGATAATAAAAGTCTATAAAAGTGATTTTTTGTCAAAATAGCCTCGTGCTAGGCCACGGTTTGGTGGAAAGGCTCAACCGTGCACGGTTGAGCCTTTGAACGTATTTCTGTCTCGATTCTTAAATCTAAAATCTGATATCTTCATGTCTATTGTCTGACATCCATTCCTCCGCTATACTGTGCCCATGTCCCAAGTCGCCCTCTATAGAAAATATCGTCCGCAAGCTTTCAAGGAAGTTCGTGGTCAGGAAGCGGTGGTCAACGTACTCGTGAGTGCCATCGCTTCCGGTACCATTTCTCATGCTTACCTTTTTTGTGGTTCTCGGGGTACAGGTAAGACAAGTGTGGCGAGAATTTTTGCTCAAGCTATCGGTACGGCACCCGAAGATCTCTATGAAATCGATGCTGCCTCAAATCGAGGTATCGATGATATCCGAGAGCTACGCGAGTCTGTCAGTACTCTGCCATTCCAATCAAAATACAAAGTCTATATTATCGACGAAGTGCACATGCTTACCAAAGAGGCTTTTAACGCACTCTTGAAAACCCTCGAGGAGCCACCAGCACATGTGGTTTTTATTCTTGCCACGACCGAAATGCACAAGCTTCCTGAAACAGTCGTGTCTCGTTGCCAGACCTTTAGTTTTCGCAAGCCGAGTCGAGAGATTTTAAAAAGTGTGATTGAAAAAACGGCTGAAAAAGAGGGATACTCTATAGATCACCCGTCCACCGAGCTCGTAGCGCTTCTCGGAGACGGATCATTCCGAGATACGCATGGCATTTTGCAAAAGGTGCTTGGTGCGGTGAAAGGCAAAAAGATCACTCTCGAAGCCGTGCAGAGTGTGACGGGTGCGCCAAAAGGAGAGCTTGTGAATGAATTTGTGTCTGGCCTGGCTTTGAAAGATAAAGAAAAATGTTTGAATGCAATCAATTCGGCGGTTACTGAAAATCTAGATATGAAAATATATCTCACGCTGATTTTGCAAAAAGTCCGTGCGATACTGCTTCTCAAAAATAGCGAGGGAGCGGGGAAGCGATTGGCGGATGAATTTTCTGCTGAGGACTTCGAGTTACTTAAAAACCTTGCCACATCGCAGACAGGCGCTATTTCTTCAAACACACTTCTTGAGCTCCTCAACACCTATGACCTCCTTGGTATTTCGGCTATTGAACAGCTACCACTCGAACTCGCGGTGTTGAAGGTGCTAGGGTAACTTTTTCTTGAGTAATCCGTATTTTTAAGGTATTGTAGATAGGCTGTTTGGTGTGGTATTTAAAATTTAATATATTGCGGGATCGTATAATGGTAGTACAGCGGCCTTTGAAGCCGTGAATCTTGGTTCGATTCCAAGTCCCGCAGCAAAACGCGCAAAGCGCCGTTTTACAGACGGATTTGGAATCGAACCGGAAAGGGGTCGGGAAAACAGGCGTTTTCCCGTGGAGGAAGGATTGGGAGAACCGTGGGTTCCCCAGGAGTTCGATAGCGAAGCGTCCAAGTCCCGCAGCCTATGATATTCTAAATAGATGATAATTCGAGAATTCGAAAAGAACGATATGTTCGCGATTGAATCTATTTACAATTTGTATTGGTCCGGTGATTTCAGAGAAAATCTTTCAAAAAGATTAAGAGGTTTTGTTGCTGGTGACTCCGAGATGGTGGCTCAGGGATTTAAATATTTAGTAGCTGAGGAAAATGGGGAGATACTCGGAGTGTCTGGTTTTAGAAAAGCACCAGTGCATATGGGACAATTTATCAAAACTCAAAATTCAGCAGAACTTTATATTCTTGCGGTGCAAAAACGTGGGCACGGTGTTGGAAAAATAATATTTCAAAAGACCTTGGAAGAAATTAAAAGGGCAGGATATGCAGAGGTTGTTTTGTATAGCGGAGAAACTCACCAGGAGTCTTGGGGTTTCTATGATCATTTGGGACTTGAAAGGGTTGGTGAAGCCGCAGCTCCAAATGGAGAGAAAGGTCAAATTTGGAGAATGGAAGTGTAACAAATTTCTTTTCCGCGCGTCTGCACTAGTAACAAGATAATTCCGTCAAATAGAGTAAAAGATATTTTTTGATATAACTAAATCCATGAAAATTTTCCAACAAGGTGATTACAAAAAGTTGTTTTGGGCGTTTATATTCCTCTGTGCTTTTGTTGCCGGTGGAGTTTGGTTTTTAAATAGAAATACGCAAGCAACTCCGAGCACAGAGGAGCCGACTGTTTGTACTATGGAAGCCAAACTTTGTCCTGATGGTTCATATGTTGGTAGGTCAGGCCCTCGGTGTGAATTTGCAGAGTGTCCGAGTTCAAACACCAGTAGCAGTGCACTAAAGACCTATACCGATAGCGTGCAAGGCGTCACTTTTAAATATCCAGAGACTCTTTCAACCTCTTATGTTAGTCCGGTAAAATGGCCTCCCGAAGTCGCTCTCACAAAGACCGCTTTTTCTTGTTCTCCTGGTGGTTCACTAACGAGTCCATCAGGTAAGGTGGAAGAACGCAAGATAAATGGAAATACTTATTGTCTTACCACATCCACCGAAGGGGCCGCGGGAAGTACCTATACCAGCTATACCTACACCTGGGACAAAAATGGTTTTGTGCCAGCGCTCACTTTTACCATTCGCACCATCCAGTGTGCAAATTATGATGAACCAAAAAAGGCACAGTGTGAGAAAGAGCGAGCTACTTTCAATACAGATACTATTGCAGACAAGATCGCTCAGACAGTGGTTATTTCTGCAAATGCTTCCACGGCTCCCAGTGTTCTTTCGAAAAAAGTATTGACCAACGGCACTCACGTATTTCAAACATTCAACAATTGCGGACCAGCGGCTCTCTCGATGATCTTTTCTTACTTTGGGGTGCAAATAAATCAAGAAATTCTCGGGGAGGAGATTCGTCCATATCGTAACAAGACCGGTAGTAATGACAACAAATCAACTTCACCCGCGATGCTCGGTGCGTCGGCAAAAAAACATAGTTTTCTAAATTACTATCGAGCTGGCGGTAGTATCGAACGTCTCGAGGAGTTGGTGGCGAATGGTATACCAGTACTTGTCCGTACCCATCTTCATCTCAATGACACCATTGCTCACTACCGAATTGTCAAAGGATATGACAAGGATGCCAAACAGATTATTCAAGATGATTCATACGAGGGGAAAAATCTCAAATTTTCATACGCTAAGTTTAATGAACTATGGAGACCATTTAATAATGGATATCAGATAATCATACCAAAAGACAAACAGGCTATTGTAGAAAAAATCCTGGGTGAAGATATTGATGAAGAGCTGGCTTGGAAAAAAGCTGTCACTACAGCTGAAAAGGCGATTGCGGCCAACAGAAACGATACTATCGCACACCTCAATCTATCTACAGCCAGTTTCTATTTGGGGGATTATGCAAAATCAGTAAAAGAGTTTGAAATTATTGAATCTAAAATCCCGCTTCAAATGCTTTGGTATCAGTATGAGCCGATTGAAAGCTATTTTCACCTCGGCAATTACACACGAGTATTTGAGATTTCAGACAAGATTTTAAACGGTGGAAATAGGGCTTTTGTTGAGCTATATAATCTTCGGGCAAAGAGCTACCAAGCTC
This sequence comes from Patescibacteria group bacterium, assembly GCA_004298345.1. GTDB lineage: Bacteria > Patescibacteriota > Minisyncoccia > Phycocordibacterales > PALSA-1337 > SCTV01. Next base: position 1,546 of record SCTV01000078.1, on the reverse strand, counting down.
TCGGTGACAATGCCAAGGCCCAGGCCGAATATGCTAAGGCGGAAATGTACAGCAAGAAGCCAGTTGCCAATTAGCCCTTTTTCACTGTAATGAATGATGATTCTGGTCGTCTGTAGATGTGGAGAAAGCCCTCTTTTTAGCCTCTCTGACAATTGAATAGATAAAAAGGTAGATGTATTATAGTAGGAGGGTGTTTCTTAAATTATTATCAGCAGTAATTAATTATATTAATATGAAAAAGATTATTTTCTTGTTAGCGTTTATGTTGCTCTCGGGGGGTGTGGCACATGCAGGACTCCTCAAGACCAATCTAGATGGTTCTGTAAAGACAGACGTGGGTGTTGGGGTGGGCCAGCGTGCTACCTCGTCAGCGGCAGTTAATGCTAACGTCAACTCTAATGTATATGGTAATGTGGAGCGTGGTAATGCAACAAGCAGTGCAAATAGTAATGCTGATGGCTCAGCTACTCTCGGCGTAAGTCTTGATGCAAAGGCTATTCGGGGTTGGAGTGAGGGAGAGAAGTCAGATTTTCTCCTTACGGTAAAGAATCACGCGCAGCTTCAGTCAGGCCAGGATCTCGAGAATTTTGCAAAAGGTGTCATGGCAGCAGATGCACATGTTGATGCAGTAGTCACGGATGATTCTCATGTGAAAGTAAGCTACAAGATGCCCGCAAAGTTTCTTGGAATGTTTCAGACCGAAATAGATGCTATGGCGAATGTATCATTTGATACAGATAAGCCGGGCAATGGTCCAAAAGAAGTGACCGTAAGATTCCCTTGGTACAGAATGTTCTACAATCTCGACAGTGAGGTGAAAGCCGATATTCTAGAAAATGCGGTAGAGGCAAGTATCCAAAGTGATGCGAACACTGCTGGATCAACCACTTCAGCAAATGTTTCTGCTCGAAATGGAAGGACAGTACAGCTTATTAGTAATACTCTAAAGAATATTCGAGCAAACGCGGAAGCGACCGCAGAAGCCGAGGCTTCGATGAAATAAAGATAGAGTTAGGAATCTAGAAGTCTAATAAAAACACAAAAACACTCCCCGCGGCGTACTCGCCGCGGGGAGTGTTTTTGTTGTTAACTTTTGAAAAATGTTGTACCCTTGAGTATGTTATGAATATTCCACAAATGGACGGCTACTTAGCAATAATTTTGACCGAAGATTCTCAAAAGATACTCTTAAGCAAATTTCCACCGGCATATCAAAAAGTATATGCACATCATGTGACGGTTGTTTTTAAGCCGACCGTTGATGTGTATGAAAAATATAAAAAATACCTTGGTCAGTCTGTCACTTTGCGAGTGTATGGCTATGCCAAAGATGAAAAAGGGGAGGCGGTGGTAGTGGCGGATGGCGAGCTTTTAAAAGACAGACTATATCACATTACTTTGAGTACAAATAATGTGCCACCTGTGTATAGCAACATTTTATTGGAAAAAGGACACACCATCATTTCTGAACCATTTTTACTTCAAGGTGTTTTTAGATTTATAGAACGTGACCCAAACAAAAAATAAAATGGTTGCTTACAATCAT